>JADGFH010000439.1 GCA_016743925.1 Labilibaculum sp. | reverse complement strand
GTACTGGAAATTGGCTAATTATGCGGATATGAAGAGTAGCGGTGTTGAGTTTAGCCTGAATACCAAAAATATTATAGTAAATGATTTTTCATGGAATACAGATGTAACTTTTTCTTACACAAAAAATAAGGTTACAAACCTAAAGAGTAACCCACAACTATATGATCTGGTTAAAGCAGAAGGTGGATCATTGGAAGGCTATCCTGTACGAAGCCTCTTTTCAATTCCTTTTGCAGGTTTAAATGATCAAGGATTGCCTCAATTTTATAACAGTAAAGGCGAAAAAGTAATGGGTGACATTGATTTTCAAAGTAATGATACTAAATATTTAAAGTATGAAGGTCAAGTAGATCCTAAATTTACAGGAGGAATAAACAACAGTATTAAATATAAAGCATTTAAGCTTAAAGTATTTACAAGTTATAGTTTCGGTAATGTTATAAGAATGAGTCCAACGTTTAGTGCTACACATAACGATTGGTCATCTGTAACCAAAGAAATGAAAAATAGATGGATGCTGCCAGGTGATGAAAACAGAACAAATATTCCTACGATACCAAGTAAGAGATTGTTTAATAACACTGACAAATTATATCTCGCTTATAATGCATATAATTACTCTGATCAAAGAGTCGCTAAAGGTGATTTCGTTAGACTTAAAGAAGTAAGTCTAGCTTATAAAATTCCCAAGAAAATATGTTCTCGCTTAGGGTTTGAAAATATCTCACTTAAAGGTCAAGCCACTAATCTATTTCTTCTTTATAGCGATAAAAAATTAAATGGTCAAGATCCTGAGTTTTTTGGTGCAGGTGGTGTAGCCTTACCAATATCTCGTCAATACACTTTCTCAATAAAAATGTCACTATAAACATACGATCATGAAAATCTCAAAATATATAAGATTGGTATATATTCTTGTAGGTATTATAGCTTTACCTAGCTGTAATGACTTCTTAGATGAATTACCTGATAATCGAGTAGAATTATCAAATAAAAGTGATATTGAAGGACTTCTTGCAAATGCATTACCAGATGGATCTTTTTATAGTTTTACTCATAGTTTGAGCGATAATGCTGGTGATGCTGGAATAACGGCCTTCAGCAATCAGGTGAATGAAGAATCTTTTAAGTTTCAAGACTATGCGAGTCAAGGTCAGGACACACCTTTATTCTATTGGATTTCTTGCTACGAATCAATAGCGAATACAAATTTAGCAATTGAATACATTGAGAATCTTAGTACTGAAGAGCAAAAAGATTATGAAAGTTTATATGGTGAAGCTTTAGTAGCTAGAGCATATAACCATTTTATGCTTGTAAATATTTATTGCAAGCACTACGAAAAAGAAACATGTAAGGAGGATTTAGGTATTCCATATGTAACTAAGCCTGAAAAAGAAGTTTTAGGGAAATACACTCGAGGAACAGTACATTCAGTCTACGAAAATATTTTATCTGATCTTACGAAAGGATTACCATTATTAAAAGATGATTTTCAGAAGCATCCAATGTTCCACTTTACGAATGTTTCGGCTCATGCTTTTGCATCTAGAGTTTATTTGTATCTGGGTAATTGGGATAAAGTTATAAGCCATTCAAATCATGTACTTGGCGGCAATGTATCGTCACAAATCAGATCGTGGAATGATGATTACATGAAGAAAACAAGTTCAGAATTGGAGATTTTTTATTCAAGTAGCAATGAAAAATCAAATCTTTTGATTCGCTGTGCTATGTCTAATTATGGGCTATATTATAAGTATCAAAGATATGGATTAACAGAAAATATCAAAAGTTCAATCTTTGATGTAAAGCTCATCTCTAATGGTGCTTATACATATAAGTTTAGAGGTTATGACAATCCAGATAGATATTATATGGATAAATTCAAGCACCTGAAAAAACGAATCAGTATTAATGCAGATCTCGGTTATGGATACATGAATCATCCTTTATTTACTGTTGAGGAAGTATTATTTAATTATTTAGAAGCTTCTGTAATGAAAGATCGTTTTACTCAAACTTTGAGTGGTCTAAATGATTTCTTTAGCAAAAGAGTTAATAATATCATATTCCCTTATGATCCAGAAAGAAATATTGTAACGGAAGAAAATATTAAGACTTTATTTTTATCTAAAGGCGATAATATCGTACCATCATATGATGTTACAGCTAGACAAAAAATCTTTATCAAGGCTATCCTACATGCCAGAAGAGCCGAGTTTATGTTTGAAGGATTAAGATGGTTTGATATCAAAAGATTTAATCTTCCTGTTATTCATATTGATGCAAATAGGAATACGTTTATTCTAGAATCAAAAGATTTAAGAAAGGCAATTCAAATTCCAACAAGTACTATATCTCTAGGTTTAACTCCAAATCCAAGAAACTAATATGAAAAATATACTTGCAATACTATTATTAGTATCACTATTGGGATGCTCAAAAGAGGATTCAATAGGTGAAAGTGAATTGTTTATTGAACAAATCAGTCAGAACAGCACTGACAAATATATTTACGACACATTTACCGAACCATATAATATGGTCATCACCTACAGATGGGCAGGCAATGAAGTCGATTTTAGCAAAGTTTTAATGCCACCTAAAATTGAAAAGGTGCAACCATTATGTGAGCTTATTAATGAGATTTGGATTAAACCATATGTGGATCTTGCAGGGCCTGTGTTTGTGAAAAAATACATACCTAAACAACTTTTATTCGTTGGTACCCCAAATTTTAATAGTGATGGAACGGTTACCGAAGGTCAGGCAGAAGGAGGACGAAAGATTACCATTTTTGCTGTTAATAGTTTCGATATTAAAAACAAAGAATTGTTAAAAAAACAATTTGGAACACTTCATCATGAGTTTGGTCATATTCTGCATCAAACAAAAATGTTTACACCTGCTTTTAGCCAAATAACGAAGGGTTTATATACAAGTAAATGGTATGATAATAAATACCAAGAAGCTTTAGATCTTGGATTTGTTTCAGCCTACGCCATGGAAAGCCCTGCTGAAGATTTTGTTGAAACAATAGCATTCATGTTAGTCAACTCTAATGATGATTGGAATATAAAAATTAATGCATCTACACCAGAAGGACTTAAACGTTTGAAAGAAAAAGAGGCAATTGTTGTAGAATATTTTCAAATTAAATGGAATATTGACATTTATAAGCTGCAGAAAATCATTTCTAATAAGATTAATAAATTGTAAGAATGAAATATATATATATAACATTAATAGCATCTATTGCTATGTTTTATAGTTGTTCCAACAGCGACTTCGAAGAAGCTTTCGACAAAACACCTAATGAAAGGATTACGGAAGCTATAACAAAATATACCGATGTTTTAACAACATCGGAGTATGGATGGAAAATGTCTTACTATCCTAATGAAAAATTGATGGGAGCATTTCATCTTATGATGAAATTTGACGATAAAAATGACGTGCAGATGAAATTTGAGTTATCTGATAAAAACATCACTTCGCTTTATGGTGTCAAAGCTGAAGATGAAATATTATTATCATTCGATACGTATAATTTTATTTCTCTTATATCAGATCCATCTGGTTTTGAAAATAAGGTTGGACTTGGAGGTGAATTTGAATTTAATATTCAATCAGCTTGCAAGGATAGTATCGTAATGAAATCTAAAAAAGAAAGACGTAGGGCAGTTATGTACCCGGCTACTGAATTTGATTGGTCTAATAATTTTAAAAAACTAAAAGAGATCCAAAACAATTTAAAAACGATGCCAAAACCTGTAACAAGCAGTAATGACTACTGCGTGCGTAAAATAAATTTTGGATCGAAATTAGAAGATGGTGAAACTGTTGATTTTAATTATGCATACAATTCTAGAACAATAAAAATTGCATATAAAAATACAAAAGGAGATGTTGAGGTTTTTACTAGAGGTATTGAATTTGACCATGAAGGATTCAAATTTAATGATCCAATAAAGATCAAAGACATGATCATTAATGAGTTTAAATATAATGAAGCTACTTCTAAATTTATTGAGCCTAAATACAAGGGCGTGATCGAATACCAAATTAATGTAGAACCTCTTATTAGTGATTCAAATGATTTATGGGATTTGACTTGGCATTTTACAAAAGATTATAAATGTAGCGAATCTCTAAAACCATTTATAGCTAAAACTAAAGAAATATTAGATGCTGACACAATAGGAATCTACCTATTCATGCATTCTAATGCTTTAACGAACTTTAGTTTTATGAGGGAAATTAATGGTGGTAAAAGATGGAATGATTTTATACTTGAATCAATCAATCTCGATAATCTTAATAATGTAGCTTTTAACTGGTCATCTATTGAAAGTTTAAGGTATGCTTACAACAAACCTTATGCTGAAAAATTATATAAAGATCCTGTGACAAGAGAATTCTTAGATATCCTTCACTCACCCAAAGGTTGGTTAGTAGTTGAACTTGAATTTAAGAAAAAATACCGAATGATATCTAAGCAAAATAAAAACAATTGGTTTATCCTGGAAGAAGGATATCAAATTAACTAAAATTTAACTATGAAGAGAAATCTATTATTACTATCAGCGTTTATATTAGCGTGTTTATCATCTTGCAGTGATGATGATAGACCTAAATTAGCAGAATTGAACTTTGCTAGTACGACTGAGCAATTGGTTTTAGGAGAAACTAAGACATATGCATTTACCTACAGTCCAAAGACTGTAGATCAGCCAGAAGTTGTTTGGTCATCATCTGATGATAAGGTGGCTAATGTTGATGCAGCAGGCTTAGTTACTGCATTAACTGTTGGTAAAACAACAATTAAAATTACAAATGAAAAATTAACAGCATCTTTCGAATTGATAGTTAATCCAATTATGGTTACTGCAATTACATTCGATACTGAACAATCTGAAGTTTTAGTAGGTGATGATATCGTTTTGGAAGCAAAAATAGAACCTGTAGATGCAACGGATAAATCTCTAGTATGGGAGAGTTCGGATGTGAAAATTGCAACTGTAGAAGATGGTACTGTAACTGGTGTTTCTGTAGGAACTGCTATTATTACTGTGAAAA
Source organism: Labilibaculum sp. (assembly GCA_016743925.1). Taxonomy (GTDB): domain Bacteria; phylum Bacteroidota; class Bacteroidia; order Bacteroidales; family Marinifilaceae; genus Labilibaculum. The sequence continues at coordinate 417 of JADGFH010000439.1, read as the reverse complement.
ATAATGGAATTACTACTAATCACACGATTAAAGTATTACCTGTTTTAGTAAATACAATTAATATCGAAACTCCATCGGTGGCTGTTACTGCTGGTAAGACTCATCAACTTGTATTTACAGTATTACCTTCAAATGCATCAGACAAAACTTTGGTTTGGAAAAGTGCCAATGAAGCCGTAGCTACTGTTGATCAAAATGGTTTAGCAACAGCTATAGCGGTAGGTAATTCTGAAATTACAGCTACTTCGTCAAACGGTATTGTTGGTACAGTACAATTTGGAGTTTCTCCAATTGCACCGCCACCACCGCCATTCGGAAACTAATTAAATTGGATATCATTTTACAAAGGGAAAATTTTTATTTTCCCTTTTTTTATTTTCTCTATCGTAAAATAAATATTTAATATGAAATAGTTGT
>JADGFH010000438.1 GCA_016743925.1 Labilibaculum sp. | reverse complement strand
ACCTAAATCTAACAATAAATCATTCTTCTTTTTAGTACTAATAAAAGGATGATTTCCACTATCTAATTCGGACACCGATAATTTAGTTGTTTCTAAGGAAAGACCTGTTTTTGCACTGACGTACATTTCAATTCCATTTTCTGGTGCAATATTCATCTCCGACAACCAATTGTTTAGCTCGTAGGTAAAAACAGCACCAAATCGATAATAATTAAATTTACTCTCACTAAAACCTAAGTTAAACTCGTGTTTTTGACCTGCATACCCTATATAAGCACCAATGCTCATATCTGTCTTCCATTGTTTTTCTAACTGAATGATAAAAGAAGGGGTATTAGATTCATTCGATCCATTATAGTTATGATCATACTTTCCATACTTACCCAGTGGAATTCCTATGTTTAACCTTAAATCTTTTTCCTGAGAAAATAATACTGAGGGTAACAAAATGGCAATTATTGCCAATACTAACTGACTTTTAATTTTTCTAGACATTTCTTTTTGAATATTCGAATACGTAAGAACCAACGCAAACCAATTTAATTTAGTGCGTAAGTTGATAAATAGATGGAATGATTATTTTTTAAAAGAATTTCGCTTTAAGGAATCAATCAATTTCACTCTATCGGATTTGGACAGTGCAGAAATACTAACCTTTGGATATTTTGCTAATCCTCTTTCAGTATTCTGATATAAAATCACCCTAGTTCTTAATCCAAACAATGTAGTTTCCTCATCGAAATGCGACAAAGTGCTTTTTGCCAATTCAATTGATTTAAAATTATGATGGAATGGATGTAAAGGATAGTATCTTAAAATTATTTTCTGTTCGGATTCTTTATAAATGATGTAATTAAAATCCAAACTAAGCGCAATAATGATGGTAATGACGACGAAAGTAGTGATCCCACCCAAAATTGGATAAATTGGATTAATCTTTAAATAAAGAAGTAGAATAGTTACAGCTAAATATAGAAATACAAGCACATAGTAAAACAATTTTATACCTGCTGCACGACCTTGATTATTTATTGTCATATTGTTTTTATGAAAAGATTTTAATCAAAGGTAGAAACTAAAGTGGAGTTCAACAATGAAATACTCCGGATCTGTAAATTCTTTTGATTTTTCAACAATGTAAATGGAGCAAATTTATCTTCTAAGCATTAGATAATTACCGCTCTACTATTCAAAATGTCGTTTTTATAAAATTCCGATAGAGTTTTTGCTAATATATAATGAATATTAAGCCAGACTTTTTTATTTTTACCCGGAATTATCCCACACTATATCAAGTTAATAATTAAGTGAGGCGGGGGTGAATGTTCCACTTCTGTAGATTAATCATGCCTTTTAGGCTGATAGACAGCACAGATTTGAATATTTTCGCACTCCTGGTTTGGAAAAAGAAGACTAAAATGGAAGTAAAACTTCAAAAAGCAAAAGATTCGATAAGAGATGTAAATAATTTTCCTAAAGAAGGAATCTTATTTAAGGATATCACAACAATGCTAAAAGACGAAAAGCATTTAGCAACATTGGTTGATTCTCTTTACGAGCAATATAAAGACAAAGGAATTACAAAGGTTGTTGGATTAGAAAGTCGCGGTTTTATCTTAGGAACTGTGCTTGCTTATAAATTAGGAGCAGGATTTGTTCCTGTTCGTAAGCCAGGTAAACTACCTGCACCAACTTATTCAGAAAAGTATTCTTTAGAATATGGCGAAGACGAAATCTTCATTCATCAAGATGCTTTAGATAACAATGATGTAGTATTGCTACATGATGATTTATTGGCAACTGGTGGTACTGCAAAAGCAACTATCAATTTGTTAGATAAATTCAATTTGAAAAATGTTTATGTGAACTTTATATTAGAACTAGACTTTTTGAAAGGCCGTGAGAAATTGGCCACTCAATATGACGTAGATTCTCTATTTCACTTTTAAATAAAGCATGAAAATATCATTCAGGTCATCTCAACTTAAATGGTTTTGATGACCTGATTTGCGCTATACCTGTTTTTGGTAAATAAAAACCCCAGTTCAATGCAATACTCCATTTCGAGAAAAAACAATATCATAGAAGGTCGAATTAATCTTCCTGCATCTAAGAGCATCTCTAACAGAGTTCAAATAATTAATGCTTTAAGCAATAGTTTTGAGACCATTAAAAATCTATCGGATTGTGATGACTCAAAAGCAATGCAAAATATTCTATTTTCGAACACCAATTCTTTTGATGTTGGGCATGCTGGAACTACAATGCGTTTCCTAACAGCTTATTTATCTAAAATTGTTGGAGAATGGACTCTTACAGGTTCACATCGAATGCAAGAAAGACCAATTGGCGTATTGGTTGATGCTTTAAATTCTATTGGGGCACAAATAACTTATTTGGAAAAAGAAGGTTATCCTCCACTAAAGATATTCGGTTCTAATTTAACTGGAGAAGAAGTTAGTTTAAAAGGTGACACTAGTTCTCAATACATTACAGCTCTACTTTTAATTGCTCCGACTCTTGCAAATGGCTTGAAAATTAAATTAGAAGGTAAAATTGTATCTCGCTCTTATATTGAAATGACACTTAACATTCTGGAGGAGTTTGGTATCAAATCAGAATTTAAGGGACAAGAAATTTTTGTATCTCACCAAACTTATCAGCGTATTCCTTATACTGTTGAAGGAGATTGGTCGGGTGCTTCGTATTGGTTTTCTTTTATGGCATTAGCCAATGAAGGAAAACTATTTCTTGACGGATTAAAAAAACGCAGCTTTCAGGGTGATTCTGGTTTAATTCCGGTTTTTGAAAAACTAGGTGTTAAGGCACAATTCTCGAAAAAAGGTATGTTTATTGAAAAAACAGCAACTGACTGCAAAAAATTAAAATTTGATTTTAATCAGATGCCTGATTTAGCTCAAACATTTGCTGTTTGTGCTTGCCTAAAGAACATTCCATTTCACTTTACTGGATTGGAGACCTTGAAAATTAAAGAAACAAATCGTATTCATGCACTAATTATTGAACTAGGAAAATTAGGTTACATTTTACATGAACCTGCAGAAGGTGAATTAGCTTGGGACGGTGAACGTGGAGCTGAAGACAAAAAGATTGTAATTGAAACTTATCACGATCATAGAATGGCGATGGCATTTGCTCCAATTGCGATGGTTCGACCAGAAGTTGAGATTGAATCTCCTGATGTGGTAAAAAAATCGTACCCTAATTTTTGGGAACAACTAAAAGAAGTAGGATTCAATATTGAAGAGAATTAACTTACAAAACACAATCAGATATAGAAAGCTCGATCTTCAAGTCGAGCTTTTTTTGTGCCAGATAATTTCAAATTGAAAAGGCAATTCGGCCGTATTGCTATTTTTCATCATTCTTAGCTACCGTAACATCACTAAAAGTAGGCAAAGACTCGGTAATGCTACCGGCACCTTTTTTATTAATCTTGAAAGTAACATCCTTTGTTGTGGTAAATAACAGAACAGATGAAAAAGACTTGCGCAGGTGAGATTTCACCACAACAAAAGCCTCTTCTAATGTAAGTTCGTCTTCCTGATCCTCGGTTTCTTTAGATCTGTAGCGCAATTTAAGCAAGACCTTATAGCCATCTTCAGTATAAACTGGTCTTACAAATATATTTCTCAAATTAGGCTTACCAATGGTTTTTGCCATGGTTAACTTCGCTAAACGACCTTCTTCTAAACTTTCTTTTACCTGTTTCCAGAAAAGAACAAACACATCTTGGTAGGGCATAAACTAAAAATTGATGAGAAAACATTTCGTTTTTCAAAAGTAACACTATAATTCAATACCTATATCCTAATCCTTCATCATTACTCAATGATCAGAAAAATTAAGTAATAAAAAACAGCTAATCATATAGGGCAAAAAAAAACGGAGAAACTCCCCAAAGCTCCTCCGTTGTATACAATAAAATGTATCTGATCTAAAATTATTGTTTGATTGCAGTCTCCAAACCAATCTTAATCATGGTATGAAGCGTTGTTTGGCGTTCTTCAGCACTTGTAGCTTCACCAGTTAAAATGTGATCGCTAACTGTAAGAATTGCCAATGCTTTTGCTTTGTTACGAGCTGCGATTGTATATAAAGCTGTAGCTTCCATTTCCACTGCTAACACACCATAATCAGCCCAAATTTTAAATGGCTCTGGATTGTTATCCAAATCGTGATAAAAAATATCTGAAGTTAAAGTACTTCCTACTTTAATGTTCACACCTTGTTCTTGTGCCGCATTATGAGCGTCGGTTAACAAACCAAAGTTAGCACATGGCGCATAATCCATACCTCTAAATAAATTCTTGTTAATACTTGAATCGGTACAAGATGTCATCGCTAAAATAACGTCGCGAACGTGTACATCATTATTAAAAGATCCACAAGTACCAATACGAATTAAATTTTTCACTCCGTATTGAGTAATCAATTCATGAGTATAAATTGAAATAGAAGGAATTCCCATTCCTGTACCTTGCACAGAAATTCTTTTCCCTTTATATGTTCCTGTGAAACCAAGCATGTTTCTTACCTTATTATAGCATACCACATCTTCTAAGAAATTATCGGCGATGTATTTCGCTCTTAAAGGATCTCCTGGCAATAAAATAGTTTCGGCAATATCGCCCATTTTGGCTTCGTTATGTGCACTCATGATATATTGATTTTATAGTTTACAAATAAAGATAACAGATTTCTACAAACGATCGTTACAATCGAACATAGAATTAGCATTATACTAATACTCACTTACATTAAGAGATGGGATATAAAATTGGTTGGTTGGTAGTTGGAGAGCTTATCGTTTTAAAACTATGTGTGCTTTCCGAGAACAAAAGTAAGCTTTTTGATTGGATAAATCCAAATAAGATTTAAGAATTTAAAGTGACATTCTTTTTCTCGCAAAAAAATCTTTTATCAAGTTCGCACTCTCCTCCTTCATAATCCCTGATACCACTTCGGTTCTTGGATGCATTGGGTTAGGTGAAAATCGTGTATACCCTCTTTTATCATCGCCTGCTCCGTATACAATTTTTGAAATCTGCGACCAAGCCAAAGCTCCAGCACACATATTACAAGGCTCAAGTGTAACATACAAAGTGCAATCGATAAGATATTTTCCGCCAAGGTAATTTGCAGCAGCAGTAATGGCCTGCATTTCGGCATGTGCAGTTACGTCATTCAATCGTTCCGTTAAGTTATGCGAACGTGCAATAATGCGATTATTGCAAACCACAATTGCTCCAACGGGTATTTCATCAGCTTCGAAAGCCTTATGCGCTTCCTCCATTGCTTGCTTCATAAAATATTCATCTGAAAAGGGTGATATAATAGATTCTTGGTTCATGTTTTATCTTTTTTACAAATCTGTTTCTAAAAGCTTATTCAATTTCGCAAATTGTTAGTATTTTCGCAAAGTTAACAAAATAGGAATAAGACCGATTACTAATCAATTACGGACTTTATTTTATCTAAA
>JADGFH010000437.1 GCA_016743925.1 Labilibaculum sp. | reverse complement strand
CAATTTATCATACGAGGATCCTGTGGTTAAAAAAGCAGGTTTTTTTGAAAGTGAAGCTTAAACGTTATAGCAAAAATATTTAATGATAATTAATAATTTTTAGTGTGAGTAAGAAAATATATTCAATTGGTATAGATTATGGTTCTGCTTCTTGTAGAGTCATTTTATTAGATACCGAAAATGGGGAAATCGTAGGTGAAGGTGCATGTAAGTATCCTTCTGGAACTAATGGAGTAATGGTAGATTCGACAAATCCACATTTGGCTCGTCAGTATCCTGGAGATTATCTGTACAGTCTTGAAATTGCAGCGAAAGAGGCTATTGTTGGAGCAAAAGATAATAAGCTTGATTTAGATTGCATTGTTGGAATTGGTGTGGATGCAACAGCATCAACTCCTATGCCTGTCAATCAGTACTTAACTCCTTTGGCTTTTGAAGAAAGATTTAAAGGTAATCTTAATGCTCAAGCTTGGATGTGGAAAGATCATACATCTTATAAAGAGGCTAAGGATCTTACAACCTTAGCTGCTGAAAAATACCCCGAATTTCTTGAAATGTGCGGTGGAGATTACTCTTCGGAATGGTATTGGGCTAAAATATGGCATTGCCTGAATATTGATGAAGAGGTTTTTAATGCTGCTCATACTTGGATTGAATTATCTGATTATGTCCCTATGGTTCTTTGCGGAATTGAAGATTTATCGAAATTGACAAGAAATAAGTGCGCTGCAGGACACAAATGTCTCCATTCTGATAGATGGAATGGTATTCCAGAAAATAATTTTTGGAATAAATTAGATTTCAGATTAAATCGAATTGCAAAGACATTTGGAACAAACTTAGGTTCTGTAGAGTCAGTAATAGGTGAACTAAGTGAAGAATGGGCCAAAAAGTTGGGCTTGCCTGTAGGTATTCCTATTGCCGCAGGATCTATTGATGCTCATGTAGGAGCAATTGGTGCAGGAATTCAGGAAGGAACCATGGTTAAAATTATTGGGACATCAACCTGTGATATTATGGTGCAATCTCTGGATAAAAAAATGGAGTACATACAAGGAGTATCAGGTATTGCAAGTGAATCAGTATTGCCAGGAGCTTGGGGAATTGAAGGCGGACAAAGTGCAGTGGGAGATTTGTTGAATTGGTATATAACCAAAGTACTGAAAGGAGACGGAAGTTTACATGGAGAACTAACTGATGAAGCCAAGAAACTAAGAGTTGGTGAAAGTGGTTTGCTTGCTTTAGATTGGAATAATGGAAATAGGAATATTCTGGGTGATTCAAATTTATCAGGATTAATCTTAGGACAATCATTATTAACAACTCAGGCTGAAATATATCGTGCTTTAATAGAGGCAACTGCCTATGGGGCTCGTCGTATTCTGGATCAAATAAGTGAATATGGTGTAAATGTTGACAAAGTAGTAGCCTGCGGAGGAATTACCAAAAAGAATGAATTGTTTATGCAGATTTATGCTGATGTTCTACAACGCCCTATTTATGTTTCTAAAAGTTTGGAAACGGTTGCGCTAGGAGCTGCTCTTTTTGGGGCTTTTGCTGCGAAAAAAGGAGAGAAGGGATTTGAAACATTACAAGAAGTACAAGGTAGAGTATGCAAATTAGAAGAGAAATACTTTAAGCCGGAATCAAATGCTGTAAAAATCTATAAAGAATTGTATGAGATATTCTGTCAACTACATGATGCCTTTGGAAAAGAAGGAGAATCAGCAGATTTATATTCTGTAATGAAAGAATTAATAAACTTAAAAAATAGTGTAATATCTAATAACGAAGCTTAGTTATGGAAGCAAAGAAATTAAATGAACAAATAAATAATAAAGTAGGTAATCCAGTAATTGGTGTATTTGCTACAGGCGATCCGCGAATTGATCAAGAATCTAGAAAAAGATGTCAATTCTTAATTAAAAAAGTTGCTGAAGAACTTGCAGGGAAGGTGACAATGCCATTTTGCGGTGAGGTTGATGTTGTTTATTCAGAAACTTTGGTTGATGGAGAAAAACAAGCTGATTCCGTTGCAAAACAATTTAAAAGTGCAGGAGTTAATATTTTAGTTGGAGTACCTGATACTTGGGCCTTTCCTCAACCATCAGTAATGTCTTTAACAGCACATTTTCCTTCTACTACACCTTTGAATCTTACTTGTGGGAATTCTGCTTCCAAACCAGGTGTTGTTTTAACACATGCTGCTTCAGGTGCTTTTGCACAAACTGGAAGGTTAATGCATATTAATGTTGGGAAATGGGAAGATGATGGATTGGAGCCTGTGATTTCGCCATCAACCATTTCTGATTTAATAGATTGGTGTTATGCTGCTACTGTTAGTCAAGGATTAAAAGGTAAACGTGTTCTTGTTTTTGGTCACGATTCAATGGGTATGGAAACAGCATTGGCTCATGTATTAGCCACGCGTAGTACTTTTGGCATAGAAATTACACGTTTGGATATGAAATTGTTGGCAGATATGTTGACAAAGAAATCATATGATGAAGAAGAGCTTAAACGATTAAGGAATTGGATCGACGAACATACAAAAGGTAGACAAGATTTACATACTGCAGAGCAAGAGGAAAAATTCAATGCTAGTTTAGCAATGTATTTAATTGTTCGTGATTTAATGAAAGAATATGATGCTGTTGGTGGCGGTTTTATGAGCCAATTGGAATGGGGATCTGATTTCAGAGGTATTCCTCTTCCCGTTGCTGATGTAATGGAGTCTTTGTTCAATTCATCATTTGATCATAATGGACCAAAAATGCCTCAACCATTTGCAACAGAAGCAGATGTTCAGGCTCTTTTGAGTATGTTATTTATGTCGAGTCTTACAGGAGGGAATGCTCCTCTTTTTATGGATTTTAGAAAAGTTTGGGAGTCAGATGAAATTAAAGAATTGGCAGAACAAAATAATGTAGTACTAAAAGGTGATGAATCATGGTTGCAGAAAGGATTTGTTGATGGAAACAATTCTGGATCTGCATCTTTTGATTGGGCTGGATTGCCAGGAACTTCCCCTGCCGATTTAATGGAAAAAATATCTTTTTATCAGGCTAATAACGAGTATTTTCCAGGAGGAGGAAATTCTGTTCAATTCTTGTCGCCAGGAGGAATTAAGGGAATTGCAGGTCGTTTAGCATATTCTACGGTTTCGGGAATGTTCTCAATGCTTTGGGACGAAGCCGAAACAGTAAAATTGCCACATGATTTGGCAGAGGCTGTAATGAGAAAATCAGATTATAATTGGCCTCATACATTGCTAACTTCTGCTCATGCTTCAATGTATGAATTCAAGCATTATGTGCCAGCTAATCATTTACATATGGTGTGGGGATTACCAACAGCACGTTTGCAATTCTGGATGGACATGACAAACGTTCTATCGACTACACCATGGCAAAAAATGGAATATGGTAGAGAAGGTATAGATAGACCAACACCATTATTGTATATTTTGAATGGAGGAGAGGATAATACAAAAATGAAATTGAATAAATAGTAATAGTGTGATTTGGAATATGGTAGATGTCATGCAATAAGTTAGTGTTTTGCTGGCAGCTACCAGATTTTTTTTGAGTCAGGTAATAAAACTATTAAAACTATGAAGAATAAATCAATATTAAACCATACCATTCAAATAGCCAAGTTTTTATTGTTGCTATTGGTTTGTATCGGTTTTCAGTCTTGTGTAAATTCTAAAACAATGAAACAAAATAAATTCTCTAAAGGATCCTATGGATATGATAAGGAATTCCTATCCAATCATCTTGAAATAACTGAATTGAAAAATGGTGAGGCTAGTTTGATTACAGTGCCAGCTTACCAAGGTAGAGTTATGACTTCAACCTGTGAGGGAGATAAAGGTTTTAGCTTTGGATGGATAAACCATGATTTGATTAAATCAAAGAAGATTAATGATCATTTTAATCCTTTTGGTGGTGAAGAACGTTTTTGGTTAGGACCAGAAGGAGGACAATACTCTATTTATTTTAAAAAGGAAACTGCTTTTGATATTAAGAATTGGTACGTTCCTGCAGGGATAGATACCGATGAGTTTGAAGTAGTAGAAAAAAGTGCAATTCATGTTTCTTTTGAAAAGAAAATGAAGTTGCAAAATTACTCTGGCTTTAACTTTAAACTAAGTGTGAAAAGAGATATCACTTTACTTGATCAGAGCACGGTTCAAAAATACTTAGGTCTTTCCGAGTTTAATGCTAAAGTTGTTGGTTACGAATCTCGCAATACAATTGTTAATTCAGGGCAAAATGATTGGAGCAAAGAAACTGGTTTGTTGTCTATTTGGATGCTGGGAATGCTAACTCCATCTCCTGAAGTAACTGTGGTTATACCAGTTAAAAATGGGGATTTAGCATTGTTAGGAGAAAAGGTAAATGATAATTATTTTGGTAAAATTTCTGATGATCGCCTGAAGGTAAAAGGGGATATTGTGTTTTTTAAAGCTGACGGAAAAAGCAGAGGTAAAATTGGTATTTCGCCCAAACGTTCAACGAAGTTTTCAGGGAGTTACGATGGAGAGAATATGACTTTAACAATTTTGGAGTGTCTCATTCCAGAAAATAGATTCGATTACGTTAATTCTGCTTGGGAATTGCAAGATGATCCTTATTCGGGAGATGTAATTAATTCATACAACGATGGGCCTTTGGAAGATGGCTCGCAAATGGGACCTTTCTATGAATTAGAAGCTTCATCTCCAGCGCTTAATTTGAAAGTTTCAGAATCCTATACTCATACACAAAGAACATATCATTTTAAAGGAACAGTAGAAGAGTTGAGCTTGATTTCGAAGCCACTATTAGGTGTGACAATAATGGAGATAAGAGAGATTTTTTAAAAATTATCAGGCTGATTTAAATTATGAAAGATAAAACGATAATAAAAGAGAAAGTAGTATCAAAGGAAGTTTTAATACCCTTTATTATTATTACCGGATTGTTCGCTTTATGGGGATTCGCAAACGATATAACAAACCCGATGGTGGCAGCATTTAAAACGGTAATGGAAATTAGTAATGCAAAAGCATCCCTAATTCAGTTTGCATTTTATGGCGGATATGGTACAATGGCTATTCCAGCAGCTTTATTCGTTAAAAAATATACCTATAAGAAAGGCATTTTAGTAGGATTGGTACTTTATGCAATAGGGGCATTGTTGTTTTATCCTGCCGCTAAATTCGAGATGTTTGGATTCTTTTTAGGATCCTTGTACATACTGACATTTGGATTAGCATTTTTGGAAACCACAGCCAACCCATACATTCTTTCAATGGGAGATGAGTCAACGGCAACACGCCGATTAAATTTAGCGCAATCGTTTAACCCATTAGGATCTATTTTTGGGATGTTTATAGCTTCAAAAGTTATTTTATCATCTCTTCAATCAGATGTTAGAGATTCTGCAGGGAATCTTACATTTAGCGGATTAGATGTAGCTGAAAAGACAGCTGTTCGTACGCATGACCTTACTGCTGT
>JADGFH010000436.1 GCA_016743925.1 Labilibaculum sp. | reverse complement strand
ATTGTTATCAAAAAAAGTTGAAAAAGCTACTCCTAAAGCTACTCCAATGGCCATATATAGATCACGATAGTGGTTTATTGCCACCAATTCAAGTTTATTCTCTACCAATTTTAAGGTTTTATATCTAATTTTCTTGATGTATTTCCTTAACTCGGTATCAGTGCCTACAAACGAATTAATGGCTGCAATATCAGTATTAATAGATTGCTGAATTTCATCAGGAATATTCTTTTGATTTAAAGCATCGATTAAGCTTTGTATTTTTTGATACGCTTTGTTAAGGCGTTTATTATTGCTTATATTTTTTCTGACTACTATATTGTTGATTGTCATATTTTAAAATTTTAATCAGTATAATTCTATTCGATAGGAGACATTTTTAATCTCAACTTTGTGTGTTCTTATCGGTGGCTCTTAACTCTTCAATATCTGTAACAAGCTTATTCAATTTTCTGAAAATTGGACCGTAGACTAAACTCACATCAAAATTATAAATTCGATCGCCAAAATAAGCTAATAAACCAGTGATGAAAATAATTGGTAATGTCCAGTAAATTGGAATTCCATAAACCAAGTAAATGTTATTTGGTTGCTCAATAATCTCATTGAATGATTCCTGAATGTCATTCGAAAACCAAAAACCAAGCACCATAAATAGGAAAAATAAAGGATAATAAATTCGGGCAATTTTCCGATTAGCCGCTAACTGCTCTTTCATCCAATTGTTAAAGGCATTGAGGTATTCATAGCTACTTACATTTTTGTCTATTTTTAGTAAGCCCTTCCTCAATTTATGATTGAAAATAACAATTCCGTTTAAAATGAAGAAATAGCCAATGCCCATTATTGGAATCCCTACAATATAGGAAGCTACTAGAATTACAAATGATCCAATGATAATTGCAATCAGATTTATATTGAACATCCTTTTGAATTTGTCGATAATGTGCTTCGATTTTTGATTGTATAAGTTGTTCAGTTTTGGAGCTACTAAGGCGTCATTTTTCAAAAATCCCTCTTTCCAAATTGTTTCAATTGATTTTTCCATTTAGTATTTTTTTTAATCGTTCTTTAATTCTTTTAACTCTCACGCCAATGTTATTCGCATTGGTTCCAATTATAATTCCAATCTCTTGATAACTTTTCTCTTCTAGATAGAGCAGTATAATTGCTCTGTCAACCTCTGACAGTCGTTTGATTGCGTCATACAAAAAGTTTAAAGATTCATCGTCAAAATTATTGCACTCTTCAATTACCTCGTCTGGTAATTGGTTGGATACAACTTTTTGTTTACTATTCTTCTTAAGAAGGGTAAGACAAACATTAAGGCTTAGTCGATAAATCCATGTAGACCATTCCGATTGTCCTCGAAAGTTTTCATTACTTCTCCAAATCTGTAAACAGACTTCTTGATAATAGTCTTCGAAATCTTCTTGAGTATTTGTATATGCTCGACATATCTTAATGATGATGGCGGCATATGGTAAAATTGATGCTGTATAAAAATCTGTACTCACGATTGGTTTTTCTTAATTAGTGGTAGAAATATAAGATTATTACACGTAAGCAATGTTTTTTTTATTTTAGAGTGTTGCTTGTTGTTAAAAATGTAAGGTTTTGCGTGGTATCGGTTGGTCGCATATAAGCGACATTTATAGCTTTTTATAAATTTACTTAATTGCTAATTAAACCATAAGTAGTTTAAACTGTCTTAGTACTGTGTTTCATTAAAAATTAAATAATTAGAACATGAGAAAACTTCTATTCGCAGCATGTTTCATGCTTTTTGGCTTTACATCAATTCTATCAGCACAAGGCTTTCAAGGAAAAGCTATTTACGAGAGTAAAACGGTAATTCAAATGGACTTTTCGGGTCGCAATATTCCTGAAGACAGGAAAAAAATGATCCTAGAAAGAATGAAAAAAGCTGGGGAGAAAACCTTTGTATTAAGTTTTAATCAAATAGAATCTCTTTATAAAGAACAGCAGAAGTTGGAACAGCCTGGTGGAGCGCGTGGTGGAATGAGATTTAGGATGATGGGATCTGGAGGAGAAGACTTTTATAAAAGTGTAAAAGATGGAACTTATGCAGTTAAGCAAGATCTATTTGGTAAGATTTTTTTAGTGAAAGATAGTCTGCCGAAATTACAATGGAAAATAAGTGGGGAGACTAAAATGATTGGGAAGTATACTGCATTTAAAGCTACTGCAATAAAAACAGTTAAACGGCGAAATATGGCTGCTCTCTTTAATCGAAATGAGAATAATAAGGGAAAAGAATTTATCGAGAAAGAAATTGAGATTATAGCATGGTATGCTATGGATATTCCTGTAAATCAAGGGCCGGCTGATTATTGTGGTTTGCCAGGTTTAATTTTAGAAGTTAGTGATGATGTAACGAGTATTTTGTGTTCGCAAATTGTTATGAATCCAAAAGACAAAATAGAAATAAAAGCTCCATCAAAAGGGAAAAAAGTGACACAAGAAGAATTTGATACCATTTCTAGAAATAAAATGAAAGAGATGCGTGAGAGTGGTGCGTTTGGAAGAGGTAGAAGAGGTGGAGGAGGACCAGGACATCCATAGTATTTGGAGAATCTAAGATCTGTAGTTTATTTTTTCCAAATACCGTAAAATTTAATTAAAATGAAGAAGTATTTTTTCTTACTCTTATTAATTGTTTTCTCTGCGAAAGCATTTTCTCAAAAAATAACCCTTACCGGTATTATAAGAGATAGTATTGGTTCTGGAGTTGAAATGGCAAACATTATTGCGATTAATTCAGATACTAAAATAATGGAATCTTATTGTGTTACCAACCATAATGGTTTATACAAGTTGGTTTTACAGGAAAATTCTAATTACAATGTTAAGGTTAGTTTTATTGGATTTGCTCCCAAAGAGTTTGTGTTTAATTCTAAAGAAGTAGATGCCGAAAGAGATCTTAGTTTGTCGGAAGAAAACAGTATGCTTTCTGAGGTTGATGTTACTTATACCATGCCAGTATCTGTTCGTGGAGATACCATCGTTTATGATACAGATTCGTTTACGACTGGTACCGAAAAGAAATTGAAAGATGTCTTGGTGAGTTTGCCTGGTGTCGAAATGAATGACGATGGACAAATTGAGGTAGAAGGGAAAACGGTGCAGAAGGTTATGGTAGAGGGAAAGGATTTTTTCGATGGTGATTCAAAAATTGCGGCAGATAATATTCCTGCTAATGCTGTGGATAAAGTGGAAGTTCTCAGAAACTACAATGAAATTGGTCAGATGAAAGGCTTGACTAACGATGATGAAAATATCGCCTTGAACATTAGATTGAAAAAAGGGAAGAACAAATTTTGGTTTGGTGAAGTAACAGCTGGAGTTGGACCAGATGATAAATTTTTGGCCCATCCTAAATTGTTTTATTACAGTCCAAAATATAGTTTAAACGTAATTACCGATGCCAATAACATTGGAGAAGTGCCTTTTACAAGAAGAGATTACATGAATTTTACTGGTGGCTTTAGAGGTTTTAACCGTGGAGGAGGAAGTTCTATAGGCGTTGGCTCTAATGGTTTGGGAATATCAACTGCGCAGAATAATCGTGCAAAAGATATTAATACAAGGTTTGCAGCTGTAAATTTCTCTTATTCACCAATAGAGGAGTGGGATTTAAGTGGCTTTGGAATTTATTCTTACACAGCCACCGAAATGAAAACAAGAAGTACTACAACCTTTAAATTAGACGATAACAAATCTAAGGTTGAAGAGGCAATCAATTATAACGACCAAAAAGTAAACTTAGGATTACTGAAATTTAGTTCTGTTTACAAGCCGAATGCTAATTTTCAATTCGATTATGATATTATGATGAAACAGTCGGATGATGAAGAAAAGGAAAAAATAAATTCTAATGTTGATGGAGAAAGTGATCAAATTAGTCAGTTTAAAAAGCAAAAACCAATATCGGTAAATCAGAATACCAATATTTACTACACTGTGGATGATAAAAATATCTTCTCTTTTGAAGCACAACATCTTTATCAGGATGAAGATCCGTTTTACAATGCAGTAAGAGACGAGTTTGCTTTTGTTGACCTATTTCCTTTGGATGAATCTTTAGGTTTTTACAATATCAATCAGCAAAAGAAAATCATTAGTAATAAAGTGGATGCCAAATTCGAATATTATCACATCACTGGTGATCGTAGTAACATTCAATTTACTTTGGGAACGACTCAATGTCATCAAAATTTTGATTCTGATATTTTTCAAATCCTAGAAGGTGACTCTAAGCTAAATATGGATGGAAATGAATTTGAAAATGATGTAAAATTTAATGTGTCAGATTTATTTTTTGGCTTTCATTACAAATTAAAAGCAGGAATATTCACTTTTAATCCGGGTGTGAGTTTGCATCAATACAATGTGAAAAATACGCAGTTGGGAACATCAATAAATGATGAATTAACATCTGTCTTGCCTGATATGTACATTAATATGCAATTGAAAAAGTCGGAGAATCTACGTTTTAATTATCGAATTACGCGATCGTTTACTGATGTTAGTAAATTTGCAGAATCATATGTCTTGAACAATTACAATTCTGTTTATTCCGGTAATCGAGATTTGGAAAGTTCTTTGAATCATAATGTTTCTTTGAATTTCTTTAGTTTCAACATGTTCAATTTCACCAATATGTTTGCTAATGTAACTTACACCAAACGAATTGACGCTTTAAAAAATGATGTAATGCCAATTGGAATTAATCAGGTACGAACAACGATTAATTCAAATTTCAATGATGAATCGGTGAGTGCAAATGCTCGATATCAAAGAACTTTTAAGAAAATAAAAGGATCCTTAAAAGCGAATTTCTCTTGGGCGAAAACCAATAATTTGGTGAATTCGAAACCAAGTGTGTCTGAATCGATAAATCAGAATTACAGCGGATCATTAGCGACAAATTTTAAGAAAGCTCCTAATTTAGAAGTTGGTTACAAATATGGAATTAGTCAATACGATCGTGGTTCTACAACTACGACTTATTATACTAAAAGACCATATGTAAAATTTGATGCCGCATTTTTAGGAGGCTTTATTTTCACTGCCGACTACGATCTATACAGCTATTCTGATAAGGACAATACAATTGAAAATGAATATAGTTTTCTTGATGCTGCTCTTACTTATCAGAAGAAAGATAGTCACTGGGAATTTGGTTTAAAAGGGAAGAATTTATTGAACAACGATTCCTTGGACAAAAGTAGTGAGTCAGATTATTCATTCTCGTCTTCTACCTATTTTGTGCAACCTCGCTATTTACTATTTACCGTCAAATATGATATCTAGTTAATAACACAATAATTAATCGATTTTTATAATCAAGTTAAAAAGCAGATGCAAATTAAGTTTTGTGTCTGCTTTTTTATTGTAGCTGTGGATTCTTGGCTTTTACAGAAAGAATTAAAAGTAAAACTACTGCAACAATTCCAATGTATCCGGCCAAACTGTAGCTAC
>JADGFH010000435.1 GCA_016743925.1 Labilibaculum sp. | reverse complement strand
GCTATGTGTCTACCACCTATCTGTCACTTTTCGTAAGTAGTTGACCCTATATTTATTATCCTCCTAAATACAGTTTAAAAAGGCTTCTATTTTTGCAAAAATATTCTTCCTTATACGATTAATATGTATTGTTATTTTCTAAAACCAAACTAAGGTATTCTTTTTTTTAGAGATAGTAAACGAAGAAAGTGATAAATATTATATAAAATATAAATTACCTTTTCGAAGACTGTTTTTATCCCTTAAGGAAAAAATACCCTGTCAAAACTTATTAAAATGGAAGGTTTTCCGTAGTTTTTTGGATCGAACGCCATGGCACACTAATTATTCAAAACAGGATCTTACTTGCTCAATCGTCTTTTGCTATTCATTATAAAAAAGATTCCAAATTACATTCAGAAGAATAACATAAAAATTTACTTATTAAAGCCAGAAAGTGTATATTTATAGGGCAAAAACAACCATTAAACAGACTACAAATAATGATAGATTATTCAATGACAGTTAAAATGGATATAAACGTAAAGGTTTATGACATTGATGCCATGGGTATTGTAAGCAATATTGTTTACATACGATGGTTCGAAGACATGCGGCTTTTATTCCTTGACAAACATTATCCATATCAGGAAATGATTACTGCAGGGATCTCCCCTATTTTAATCAAAACCGAAATCAACTATAAAACCCCCATTACCATTCACGATCAGCCAATAGGAATTTGTACCATTAAAAACCTAGGATCCAGTAAATGGGAAATGGAATTTGAGATTCGATCTAAGGATATTCTACACTGCAAAGGGAAACAAATTGGTTGCTTTTATAATATTGAGAAAAAAAGGCCATCTCTTGTTCCTGAAAGATTAATAGAAGCATACGAGAAGGCACAAATAGAAAGTTTAGTAGAGTAAAAAGCTACAAACAGGAAAACTACAAAAGATTATTTTTGTGGTTTTTCTTTTGGCATTGCCGCGTTTAACAAAGCAAAGAGTCCTGATATGATCCCCTTATTGGAAATCCCTAACAGTCGAGCATTCTAAAAACAAGCTTTGATTCACAAATTACCGGAACTTTCCTAAAGTTCGGATTTCAATCTTCGACAATATACCTTTTGCTTTATCCGACGCAAACATGAATCGTTTTCTAAATGTTTTTTTACTTGCGCCGGTACTTACTGCTACACTAATATCCAAGGGTGACATTCGCTGTACTCATTTACCCTTGGCTATTTTATTTGAGCCATTCAGGCTCGAGAAAAAGTGATGACTGATTTTAACCAGACCCAAAATTATCTTCTGATCACTGATTTGCAAGGCATTTTTAGAATTCTAAAAGCTGAATTATTAATTGTATATTTAGTTTCAATTTTATTTTTACATGAATAACAAGACTAAATACATTTCTCTATTAAGAGGAATTAACGTTGGAGGAAAACGTAGGATTCTAATGGCAGATCTAAAAGATCTGTATTCCAACTTAGGTTTTTCTAATTGCATCAGTTACATACAAAGTGGAAATGTGATTTTCGAACACAGTGAACAATCTACTTCTGAATTAGCAAATAAAATAGAAGATGCTGTAAAGAAAGAATATGGTTTTGATGTTCCTGTAATTGTAATGAGGACCGATGCACTAAAAGAGGCCATTCAAACTAACCCATATACCGAAACAAAGCCTATTGAAAGTATCTGCCTCACCTTCCTTAATCAAAAACCAGAAGCGGATTTAGTTGATAAAATAAGTAATTTGAATTTTTCTCCAGACGAATTTCAAATAAGAAATCAAAATGTCTTTATTTTTTGTACTGGTCCTTATCACAAAACGAAATTAAGCAACCAGTTTTTTGAATCGAAGCTAAAAGTTCGATCAACTACACGCAATTGGAAAACGGTTTTAAAGCTTTTAGAATTATCCGAGTAATCATCTGAAAAATAGTCTAAAATTATGACGAGAATTAAATCTCTCAAAAAAGAAAACCCAGATGCTATTTACGACGCATTTGCACAAGCCTTTAACGATTACGAAATTCAGCTAAGTCAAGAAGAGTTCATTCGCATGATGCAAAGAAGAGGATTTGCACCCGAACTATCTTTTGCCGCCTATGCAAATGATAAGATTGTTGCTTTCACACTAAATGGAATTGGAGCTTTTAACGGCACAAAAACAGCTTACGACACTGGCACCGGTACAATAAAAGAATATCGTGGAAAGGGGCTTGCATCTGAAATATTTAAGCATTCTATTCCATATCTTAAAAAATCAGGAGTTGGACAATACCTATTGGAGGTATTGCAACACAATGAAAAAGCGGTTTCTATTTATAAAAAATTAGGTTTCGAAGTGAGTAGAGAGTTTAATTATTTCGTGAAAGATAATTCTGAACTAAATCTTAGTGCAGAGCAAGTAAATAAGGCATATCAACTAATTGACATTGATTTAAGCGATAACAAATTGATGTCAGAATTTTGCGATTTTAATCCGTCTTGGCAAAATAGCTTTGAAGCCATTTCCCGAAACCCACTCGATTTTGAATTCATAGGCATTATTGATTCAGAAAGATTAATTGGCTATTGCATTTTTGAGCCAAAGTCTGGTGATATAACACAAATTGCTGTCGATAAAAAGTATAGAAGAAAAGGAATTGGAAACTATCTACTCTCCCATATTTTAAAAATCAACCAACACAATTCCATAAAAATTATCAATACAGCTATAAACTGCACCTCAATTACAAAATTTTTAGAAGCAAACTCTATTAAACCATTGGGAAAACAATTTGAAATGATTAAAAAATTATAAGAAAAAAGGAATTTGTTGACCTTATTCTGGAAGTATAACAACTATACATCCAGAAAATACCTATGCTCATCGAAAAATGAATTTATTCCACTTATTTATCGATTTAATCCTCCTTAATTGTCACTCTTAATCTTATTTTTGAGCTCTTTTTTAAAACAACTTAAAACAACACAATAATAATTGTTCAATCATGAAAAAAAATCTACTAACATTCCTGTTTGTCATGATAGGAATTGGCTTATTTGCGCAAAACACACCTGTGAGCGAAGCCAACTATGAATTACCTTCTCGCTTTTCGCCTACTAAATTGCGTGGAATGGTATTCTCTACCTCTGTAAATCCACACTGGTTAAAGAATGGAGAAAAATTTTGGTACTCCTATCGTACGTCTGAAGGACAAAAATACTATTTGGTTGATCCGATCCGAAATAGCAAAAAACAATTGTTCGATGCGGTTAAAATGGCCTCGGATATGAGTCGTTTAACAGGAGATCCTTTCAACGCTCAAAACCTTAGTATCAGCAAACTAAAATTCATTAAAAATGAAAGCGTTTTGCAATTTGAGGTAAAGAGTAAGCTTGCCGAAGAAGAGGAAAAGGACGAAGAAGACGGCGACAAGCAAGAAGAAGAAAAAGATAAAGACGAAAAGAAAAAGAGCAAGAAGAAAAAAATGGTTGCTAAGATTTGGCATTTCGAATACCAAATAGCAAGCAAAAAACTAAACCTTCTTGATGAATTCGAGAAACCATTAGAACAAAAAAAATGGGCTTCGGTAGCTCCAAATAAGGAATACGTAATTTTTGCTAAACATTACAATTTGTATTGGATGGATATGGAAAATTACAAGAAAGCTCAAAAAAGTGAGAAAGATTCAACTATTGTGGAACATGAATTAACAACTGATGGTGTTGTAAATTATTGTTACGGAACTAGCTCATACGGAAAAACAAATAGTGAAAAAGAGAAGGAAAAAGACGATAGAAAAGCTGCTTATGTAACTTTCTCTAAAGATTCTAAAAAGTTTGCACTTAGCCGAGAAGATGAACGTGAAGTTAAAGATCTTTGGGTTTTGAATTCAGTAGCTAAAGGACGCCCTACTCTTGAAACTTATAAATATCATATGGCTGGAGAAAAAGAAGCTCCTCAATATGAATTGCTTGTTTTCGACTGGGAAAGTAAAAAATCTGTTATGCTAAAAACGGATGCTTACAAAGATCAAACACTTTCTATTCTAAGAGCTCCTAGAAAGAAAATGAATAGTGATGACGATTTAAAATTCTCTACATGGTTATCTGCAACAAGCGATGAATTGTATATTAAACGTACAAGCCGTAATATGAAGCGAGTTGATATCTGCTCGGCAAATACAACAACCGGGGAAGTTAAAGTAATTATCGAAGAAAGATTGAATACCTACATCGAAACTCGTTCTTTGGTTTCTATCAACAAGGGAAAAGAATTCATTCACTGGTCGGAACGTGATGGATGGGCACATTTCTATTTGTACGATGCAGAAGGTAATCTAAAGAATCAAATCACTTCTGGCGCATGGCATGCAGACGAGGTACAAGGTGTTGATGAAAAGAACAGAGTACTTTATTTCACCGCCAATGGCAAAGTAAAAGGTGAAGATCCTTACTATGTTCACCTCTACAGAGTGAATTTTGATGGTACTGGATTAAAGCTATTGAACAAAGGAAATTTCGATCACAAAGTTAGTTTGAATGACCAAACACATTACTTTGTAAATACTTCTTCGAGAGTAAATACTACTCCAGAATCGAAACTTTACGATTCTAAAGGAACTAAGATTATGGATTTGGAAACTGCAGATTTATCTATATTATTTGATGCAGGCTACAAGTTCCCAGAAATATTTACCGTAAAAGCCGCCGATGGATTTACAAATCTACACGGTGTAATGTATAAGCCATTCAACTTTGATCCAAGCAAGAAATATCCAATTTTAACCTACGTTTATCCTGGTCCACAAACCGAAGCAGTATACAAAAGCTTCTCTACTCGTATGGACAGAGCAGATCGTATGGCACAGTTTGGATTTATTGTCGTTACTGTTGGTCACAGAGGCGGTCATCCTGATCGTTCAAAATGGTATCACAACTATGGATATGGAAACATGAGAGATTATCCTCTATTGGATAAGAAAGTAGCATTGGAACGTCTTGCCAACCGACACGATTTTATTGATATCAATAAAGTGGGTATTTTTGGACACTCTGGTGGTGGATTCATGTCAACGGCAGCAATGTTGGTTTACCCAGATTTCTTTAAAGTAGCTGTTTCGGCAGCTGGTAATCATGATAACAACATTTACAATCGCTGGTGGAGCGAAACGCATCATGGTGTAAAAGAAAAGGTTTCTGAAAAAGGAGACACGACTTTTGTCTACAAAATAGCAACGAATCCTAGTTTGGCGAAAAACCTAAAAGGCAAACTTTTACTGGTTACTGGTGATATTGATAACAATGTTCATCCGGCTAATACGGTTCGTGTTGCAAATGCACTTATTAAAGCAAACAAGCGTTTCGATTTCTTTATGTATCCTGGCCAACGCCATGGTTTTGGAAACATGAGCGAATATTCTTTTTGGATTAGAAGTGAATATTTCTGTAAGCACTTACTTGGAGATTTTAGACATGGAGCAGATTTCATTGAAATGCAAAATGAAAAGCCAAAGAACTAATAGAAC
>JADGFH010000434.1 GCA_016743925.1 Labilibaculum sp. | reverse complement strand
GATCTGTTCATTCTGAATCTTTCATTCTCTTATAAAGTAAATCGTAAAAAAACACAGCATGAATTTAAAATAGATATTAAGAATGCCACTAACAATCAAGCTAAAATATTGGAGAGATACAATAAGGCTACTCGGAAAATTGAATTCGGAGAACAGTTGGGACTTTTACCAAATTTCCAATACATTTTGTATTTCTAAAATTTGAAAAATGACTTAAAAGGAGGATCATATTAATTAAAGCTAAACCACGCAAGGCGCAACTTTTCGAAGAGCTCCTTGCGTGGTATTCCTCTTTATCAAAACGATGATGATGAATTTACTCTATCGTAGCAAAAAAATCAATTATCTTTATTGCTCATAACTAAATAATATTGAACACACTAGAAACAACACAAATAGAATGCATTAATCGAAGTGATTTCGAGATTTTGTTTAACGATCATTACAGTCGTTTATGTGCCTATGCCTACAATTTCCTAAAAGAACAAGAAGGATCGGAGGAGATCGTTCAGGAAGTCTTTTTCAAACTCTGGGTAAATCGTACTGATATTGTTATTCAAACATCGATGGAATCCTATTTGTATCGATCTGTTCGTAATGCCAGCCTCAACTTGATTAAACACATCAACATTAGGGAAAAATACAAACAACACAACCAAGAAGCCATTGCATACAGTGAACAGGAAGATAGAGATCCTGTAAATGCTTCGGAACTGGAACTCAAAATAAGGTCGAGTATTGATCAGCTTCCCGAACAAAGAAAAAAGATATTTATTCTCAGCAGATATGAACAATTAAAATACAAAGAGATTGCCGAACAATTGGGTATATCGGTGAAAACTGTGGAAAATCAAATGGGAAAATCCTTAAAATATCTAAGAACAGAATTGGCTGAATACCTTCCATTAATTGCGCTATTTTTTCATCATTTTTTTAATGGCGAATAGGGGTTTAAAGTATTTTGATTGTCTTCCTTATGAAGCAAAAAACACCAAAGAAGAAAAAACAGTCTGAGAAATTAATTGTGCATGAAAAATAAGAATCAACATATAGATGACACCTTCCTTGCCAAGTTCCTTTTGGGTGAAACCTCAAAGGAAGAGCAAAGAATAGTCATTAGTTGGCTGGAGGAGAAAGTCGAGAATCGAAAGCACTTAGATCAATTGGAGCAAATCTGGCTGGAAAGTGGCAAACTTAAACCTCGCCCCATTCCTGTCAACATAAAATTTGCCTGGGCTAATCTTTCCAGTCGAATTCAAAAATATGATAAAATAGCCTCCCCTACCATTCAAAAGTATTCCCGTTTTAAGCTTGTTTTGCTAAGCTCGGTAGCTGCATCGGTACTTGCATTTGTTGCTCTCTTTAATTGGTATTTGGATGATGCCTCTCTACAAAATGAGAATCTGTATACCAATAACAGCCAAACAATACTGCATGATACCTTGCCCGACGGATCTGAAATTTATTTAAATCACTTGGCACAAATTAGCTTCCAAACATCTAAAAACAAACAGCGCATTGTCACCTTAAAGGGTGAAGCTTATTTTAAAGTGAAAAGAGACACGCTCCACCCTTTTATTGTTCATGCGGGCATTGGTGGTGTTAAAGTTTTGGGAACCAGTTTTCAGGTAAAAACAAAAGTAAATGGCGACATTGCTGTTGATGTGCATTCAGGAAAAGTGGAACTCTTTCGTCCCAACAAAACAAAATCAGACACAATCCTTTTGATATTAGTAAAAGAACAAGGTGGAATCATTTCGAATCAACAAGATACCATCATACGATTGGCAAGCAATTCATCAGCCTTTTTCTGGCTTGATAATCGATTGTCGTTCAGAAATAAGAAGTTGAAGGATATTTTTAATGTTTTGGAAAATTGCTATCATATCCACATAAAAACATCTAACATAGACATTACTAATTTGTACTATACCTCTACTTTTATTGACGAAGAGCCCGAATATATAATTCG
Source organism: Labilibaculum sp. (assembly GCA_016743925.1). Classification (GTDB taxonomy): domain Bacteria; phylum Bacteroidota; class Bacteroidia; order Bacteroidales; family Marinifilaceae; genus Labilibaculum. Next base: position 3,545 of record JADGFH010000434.1, on the reverse strand, counting down.
TGTAATTTCAAACACTCATAACTTTACTTATACCCGTGAAGGAGATACCTATACCTTATCAGATCAAAAGAATGAATAAAATAGCCCTTTTTCTATCCCTTTTACTAGCCTGTATTTTCTCTAAAGAAAAAGTACGGGCTCAGAACTATTTGGAAAAAAAAATCAACTTGGAAATCACGAACCAGAGTACTGAAGCAACCATGTTTATACTCGAAAAACTAGGTGGCTTTAACTTTTCATATGATGCTCTGCATCTTGATCCAAGTAAGATGGTTACCATTAAAGGCAAACAAGAATCTTTAGAAAAAATTCTTGACGAACTTTTTCAGGACAGGTTTACTTATAAGGTGATCGGTTCACACATCATTCTAAGGGCTAAAAACAAAAATGCAATCAACAATTCCGTGTGGATCTTATCTGGTATCATTACCGATACTGAAGGAAATCCATTAGAAAATGCCATTGTTTATGAGGTCAATCGTCAGGCTTCCTTCATCACCAATCTGGATGGCAGGTATATGATTCAATTGGAGGGAAATCAGCTGGGCATCAACTTCAGCTGTAAAGGATATCAGGACACGGTAAGCTATGTCAGCGCCCAAAATAATCGGAAACTTGACATTGTGCTTAAGCCATGGCAAGCACAAACAATTTTTAAGGATGCTGCTCTCTTTACAAAAGGCATTAATTCTAAATCAAAAGCATTAGACTGGGCATACACCTATAAAGAATTGCAGGATATTGGAGTTGTTAACCTCATCATTTCTGATAAAGCACTGTATGTATCGAATAACCTGAATGTGCAAGAAGTTCGGTTTGCACAAATATCTCTTCTCCCATCGATAGGGACAAACAAACTCGCAAATGGATTAACTACCAACAAATTATCTCTGAATGTTATTGCTGGATATTCAGCTAACATTACTGGTTTGGAAATTGGAAGCGTTGCAAATATCATCCGAAAAGAAATGAATGGCTTGCAAATAGCTGGTGCGGTTAATGTGGTTGGTGAAGATGTTAAAGGTGTACAAATTGCAGGTGCGGTTAATACCAATTTAGGCGATATGGATGGTGTTCAAGTTGCGGGAGCCATTAACAGGGTGAAAGGTGATATTAAAGGCTTACAAGTTGCAGGTGCGGTTAATTTAGCTGCAGCGAAGCAATTGGACAGCTTGCAATACAAAGGTTGGAACGGGCAAGTGAGTGGTGGAGTCAACCTGCACGGAGGAGAACGAATCAACTTACAGGTTAGTAGTGCTTACAATCAAGCCAATTCGGTAGACGGCATTCAAGTTTCTGGTGGGATCAACTACGTTAGGGGAACAACCAATGGTTTGCAAATGTCTGCTTTATACAATCATACAGAAAAGCTACGAGGCATACAGTTTGGATTTATCAACCATGCAGATACTATTGAGTACGGATTTCCTATTGGCTTTGTCAACATCATCAAGAACGGCTATCATAAATGGGATCTATCCATCAATGAGACTTTTTATTTTAATGCAGCCTACAAAACAGGCGGCAAAAATCTTTACAGCTTCCTGAAAATTGGAGCAGGTAAATACCTGAATGCTGCCTATGGTGTCGGTTATACAACAAATCCCGATCGTAAATTCTCAGTCAATCTGGATCTTTCTGGCTCTGCCCTTTTCAATACCGATTCGGATTACGATACTTTTGCCGGGGATTTATACAGAGCACAATTGGGCTTAAATTTCAAACTGAATAAGCACTTGATACTTAGTACAGGGCCTTCTTTTAATTTTTGCAGCCCTGATAAAAAACAAGATGAAGTCAGTAATACAAGCTTATCTGATAGAGAATCTATCTTCTACGGTAACTATTATTTAGACAAAGCTGTAAGCAGCCGTAACAATCAATACTGGTTTGGTTGGCAATTGGGATTAAGATTCTAGTAAATTTAGACAGGTTCTTGTCGGAATTGTTTTAAATACTACCTCCGGGCCAGATGCCCTTAACTCAATATTCTGATAAGGAGGTATATTGTTTTCATAGAAATTTTATTGTAATCGGGGGCCAATTTATCCCTCAACAACAGATGCATCACTAATAGTAAAACTACTAAAAGTGATGCCTGGTTTGATTTTATCAGTCTTGGGATCGTCACTTTTGCTGATACCAGCAAAAGTGTATTCATTAAAGAGCAATAAGCTTATTGATTTCCTTAACCAGTTGATCTTTTTGTTGAGGACGTGGCGCTTCCATATTAACAATATTGCCTTCCTTATCCATTAAGATAAAAGTAGGATAATGCTTGATGGATAATCTGCGTTCAATCATGGCTTGCTGTTCTTCAGGTAAGCGATAATGTACTACATTTTCGCCGCTTAAGTGGTTTTCCTTAATCACATTCTTCCATGATTTTTCCGGTGATCTGTTTGCGAAATACATGAAAATGACATCTTTGCCTTTTAAAGCTTCTTTTACTGCTCCGACATATTTCATTTGCTGTCTGCATGGTCCACACCAGGTTCCCCAAAAGTCGATATACACCACTTTATCCTTATAGGGTTCAGTCAATTGAGCAAATAAAACATCAGCATCTTTGGCATCCTTCAGGTGATCGGTTTTTTTCAAACTTTCGGTATAGTGAATGTCCTGTTTGCTCAACTTTGAATAATAATCTTGAAGTTTTACTATTGGTTCTCTTAAACCTGGATCACTAACGCGCTCCTTAACAAGCTTCATCATATCGTCCGAAAGAGCAGTTTTCTTCCGATCCAAAAGTTGGTAAAACTGGCGCAATTCAAATAAATCCTTTAAAAGAGGATCAATATCCATAACATCAAGTGAAGATAATTCCGTGTTAATTGATCTTTTAGCTAATAATTGACCTACCAATTCTGTTACCTCCTCCTTACTTATTGTCTTCATCGCTGATTCAAAGATGGGATTGATATTCTGCATGACTTCCACAAAAGTTTTTTGTGCTTTTTGAATTTGCAGGGAATCTGCTTTATTCGCCGTTAATTTGTCAACATCATTTTTGATGGCTTCAAACTGACGTAAGTGCTTCAATTCTTCATCGTCCAGTTTAATTCTCCCTTGTTCGTATAATGGAAACAGTACTTCAACATGATATACACTCGTAGATCCTGTTCTTTTTCCTTCTCCTTCGTAACCAATAAAATCACGCATAAAAGACAAATATTCCCTAACCAAAGTATAGGGTTTTACAGGCTTATTTTGATATAAGCTATCATTTACATATTCCATAAATCCTTCAGGAAATCTTTCCCTTTCTCTGCGGTTAAGCTTAAAACGCCTTTGCATTAGTCGAGAAGCCACATCGAATCGATAATTGTTTCGATGATAGTATTTAAATTGTTCGGATACCATCGGATGTTTTGCAATGTATTCGTTCAGGTGAGTATAACAGGAATTTAGATGTTTTTTTTGATATCCAAGATAATCCATATTTGACATGGCTTGTCTTTTTTTATATTCTTCATAACCACCTTCTTCTCGATAAGAGACATAAGCTGCCAATTCGTTATGCAAGCTTTCGTTATCCCCCATAA
>JADGFH010001147.1 GCA_016743925.1 Labilibaculum sp. | reverse complement strand
AATTGCATATAACTTGTTTATGTATTTACAAAAACTGTCATATATTTCCATATTAAAGTTTGTATTAGACTGTATTGCTAAATTATATTTTATTTAGATTTTGTAACCACACCTAAAGCCTATCAAATTTATGAAACTCATAATTAATAACAAGTTTTACTTAAACTTATATTATTGTTAAAATTTACTCTTACGTTGTAAATGTGTAGTATCGCACCATAAAATTCTAGAGTGAAAATCTTCAATGATATCATTGTTGAGTACTAGTGTGATTGTCTCACGTTCAAAAACTTAAGTTCATTGCAGAATTATGTAAGGAAAACGAGCAGGAATTTTATAACTATATTCAGAAAGAAATAGTGTCACATAAATTACAAGGTGTATAATTAGTCAGGGTTTGGGTATACTTAAGTGTGATACCAGTATTTCAGTGAAATCCTTGGGTTAGACTATATAAAGTCTAACTCTTTTTCTATTAAACTTACCATTGTTGAAATCGATAAATCTTTTCAGATTCTTGTTTTCCGTAAAAGGTGGTTAAAAATTAGACTATGCCAATACACTTTCCTTATTCCCCAAAATTATATCGCTGTTTTTTAGAACTTTAGTGTTTTTTTGTATTAAAAGAATGGGGTAAAATAAATAAGGGTCTAATATTTTACTATCTTTATCGTATAAACGATATAAAATATACCTTATGAAGGCAACATATATTAGGGTGAGTACATCATCGCAGAACACAATTACTCAAGAAATAAAAGGTGTAGGACAATTATATATAGACAAAATCTCAGGTGTTACACCATTTAATCAGCGTATACAAGGCTCACGACTACTATCCGATATAGCAATAGGTAAGGTAAAACATGTCTACGTGAATAGAATAGATAGATTATCCAGGCACGCAAGTGAAATAATGACCACCATTGAATATTTTAAAACAAACAATTGTCAGTTAACTGTGACGAGCATGGGAAATATAAACTTATTCGAGGATGGTAAAATCAATTTCGCCTTTATGTTGATGGTGTCTTTATATAGTCAAATCGCTGAGCAACAAAAAGAGGAGATAAGAGAAAAAACTCAAGAGGGTATAGAGGCTGCAAAGAAAAGAGGGGTTTACAAAGGTCGTAAGAAAAATACAAAAGAAAGTGATGATGTGTTTAAAGCTAAGCATAAGGATATTGCAAATTGTCTTAAAAACGGTATGAGTTTGAATGATATAGTACAGACAACAAAAAAAAGTAAACCCACTGTAATAAAATTGAAAAAACTACTTAACACATAAATAGTTATATTTGTTTTATATTTTAAAATTATAAAATGGATATAATCATAGACTCTCTAAATGTTATAGATTCAATTGAAAATGTAGCTAACTTTAATCATGTATCACCTAAAAAAGAAGTATTCCATTTTATTGACCTATTTACTACATATTGGTCACAATTCACCTTAGTATTTGGTGGAATAGCTTATCTAATTTTCTACTTTTTAAAAAGATTCTTTGATTTGAAATCAAAGAAAGTAGAAACTAATCATACGCTCTTTACTCAGAACAAAATTAACACCTTAAATAAATTCTTTGGGAGTTATGC
>JADGFH010000433.1 GCA_016743925.1 Labilibaculum sp. | reverse complement strand
GTACAAAGATAATATTGCTATTTTCAGAGCGCAAAGTTAAAAAACAATGCAATTGAAAGAGCATAATCTAAAATATTATTGAATTAATTTAAGATTGACCAGCTTATTTTCTTAAAAGTGAAGCCTCTTGTATTGTTATTTTTAATTAACTTCATGAGTTTAATAAGAAAAAATTATAGGATGACCTTGAAACAATTAAATTATGCTTTGGCCTTGGGGCAATTGGGTAGTTACGGAAGAGTTGCCAAATCTATGGGCGTATCTCAACCTGCTGTCAGTTTGCAGATTCAAGCATTAGAAGTGGAGCTAGGTATCATTCTATTCGATCGATCGAATAAGAAGGTTGAACCAACACTAAATGGCCTTTCTTTTCTAGAAAAGGCACAATCTCTTGTTACAGAATCGAAACATTTGGAGGCTTTTGCCCTACAATTATCAGAGGAAGTTCAAGGGGATATTTGTTTAGGAATTATACCAACCTTATCGCCATTTTTGGTACCGCTTTTTGTAGATGATTTGAATAAAAAATATCCTAAAATTAAATTGAAAGTTCAAGAAGCGATTACAGAGGAAGTTTTGCGAGGAGTGAAGGATGGAACTTATCATGCCGGAATCATTTCTACGCCTATTGATTCGAAAAGTAATTTAGAATTTACGCCCTTATTTTATGAACGATTCTACTTATATGTTTCTGAAAAACATGAACTGTATGCACAAGATGTTATAGCGATAAATGACTTGGAAGATACTGATGTTTGGTTGTTAAAAGAAGGCAATTGTTTTATGGATCAGGTTGCTAATATCTGTAAGATACAAAACAATCAAGATGCTGATTTTAGTTATGAAAGCAATAATATTGATGCTTTAAGACGGATTGTAGAATACAAAGGAGGAATAACTTTTTTGCCTGAACTATCTACTTTAATGATTCCTTCGGAACAGGAAGAGATGATTAAAGATATTAAGGGCAAGCAAAAGGTTCGAGAGGTGACAATGGTTTCTTTAAAAACAGAAGTGAGAAGAAATATTTTAAGTGCTATTAGCGAAGTAATAAGAGATAGCGTTCCAGGTCAGATGCTTAGGAAAGAGAATAAGGAGATTGTAAAAACTAATTTTGTAGAGTAATGATTGCAAAAAATATAAAACCACCTTACTATGCTGTAATTTTTTCTTCGGAAAGAACTATGGGTGATGAGGCTTATGAGCAAATGGCTGATACCATGATGGATTTGGCTAAAAGACAAGTTGGTTTTTTAGGAGTAGAATCAGCTAGAAGTGAATTGGGCATAACAGTATCTTACTGGGAGAGTATAGAGGCTATAAAGAATTGGCAAAAACATCCGGCTCATCAAATTGCACAAGAAAGAGGGAAGAAGGATTGGTATAAAAGTTATGCAGTTCGAATTTGTAAAGTCGAATCCGATTACTTTTTTGAGAAATAAGAAGAATGACTGTTTGTCTTGTAGTTGAAATCATTCCCACACTACCAAAGGAACTTTGAATGAGCTGGAATATTTATTAACTTCATTTCGCTATGAAGAAGAGAATAATTCAAAGCCAAAATTTTATGAATAATATGATAGAAACTATAAGTGATCAAGATTTACTTGTGACCAAAACACCGATATTGAACGAAGGTTCACCTGAAGAAAAAAGAGTAGAAATACTTACTTATTTTAGAGCAACATGGGAGTTAGATGAGCGATTGTATGATTGTTTGAAAGGACAGGAAGCATTTTTGCATCGAGCCGATCCGCTTCGTCATCCGTTGGCATTTTACTTTGGGCATACGGCAACATTTTATGTGAATAAATTGATACTTGCTGGCATTATTACGGAACGAATCAACCCAAAGTATGAATCGATGTTTGCCGTAGGTGTTGATGAAATGTCTTGGGATGATTTAAATGAAAAACATTACGATTGGCCTACAATACAAGAAACTAAAGAATATCGAGTAGAAGCCAAAAAAATGATCGAGAATTTGATCTTGGAGCTTCCTCTTACCATTCCTATTAACTGGGAAAGTCAGTTTTGGGTAATTGTAATGGGAATTGAACACCAAAGAATTCATATTGAAACATCATCTGTACTAATTCGACAATTACCAATTAACTTGGTTCAGGAAAATTCTCTGTTTAAGATTTGTGAAGAGTGGGGGAATGCTCCTGAAAATGAATTGAAAAAAGTAAAATCAGGAAAAGTATCAATTGGTAAAAGCAAAGAGGATGCATTGTATGGTTGGGATAATGAGTTTGGCAAGTACAATTCAAAAGTAAAATCATTTCACGCATCAAAATATTTGGTTTCGAATCAGGAATTTAAAACTTTCGTTGATGATGCAGGATACAAAACAGAGAAATGGTGGACTGACGAAGGTTGGAGTTGGGTTCAATACAAGAAATGCGAATATCCTTTGTTTTGGGAAAAAGATTGCAAAACTTGGAAATTCCGAACAATGCTTGATCAAATTGAAATGCCTTGGAATTGGCCAGCAGAAGTGAATTATTTGGAAGCAAAAGCATTTTGTAATTGGAAATCTGCTAAAACAGGAAAGAAATTGCGAATGCCTACCGAAGCAGAATATTATTTGCTTCGCAATTCTTTAAAAATTGAAGATCAACCTGAATGGGAGATAGCTCCTGGAAATATCAATCTGGAGCATTATGCATCTTCTTGTCCTGTGGATCGATTTGAAACAAACGGTTTTTATGATGTAATTGGAAATGTTTGGCAATGGACCGAAATGCCAATTTCTGGTTTGGATGGATTTGAGATTCATCCCTTTTATGATGATTTTTCGACACCAACTTTCGATGCAAAGCATAATTTAATGAAGGGCGGTTCATGGATTTCAACAGGTAACTTGGCGATTCGTGATTCTCGTTATGCATTTCGTAGACATTTCTTTCAGCATGCAGGTTTTAGATACATAGAATCGGATGTAGAGGTAGAAATTGAGACAGATTACTACGAAACGGATGATTTGGTATCGCAATATTGTGAATTTCAGTACGGACAAGAATATTTTGGTGTCGATAATTATTCAAAGGCTTGTTTGAGCTTGTTGGATAGGCATTTGACAGGTTTAAGCAAAGGACATGCTCTCGACTTGGGTTGTGCAACAGGAAGAACGACTTTAGAATTAGCAAGGTTATTCGATAAAGTGACAGGATTGGATTTTTCTGCTCGTTTTATACGAATAGGCACACAATTAAAGGAAACAGGGAAGCTAAATTATATCCGACAAGAAGAAGGAAAATTGGCATCTTATCAGGAAGTGAGACTGTGCGATTACGACTTAGACGCATCTCGTGATAAAGTTACTTTTTACCAAGCAGACGCATGTAATTTAAAGGCGATTTTCACAGGTTATGATCTGATATTTGCTGGAAATTTAATTGATCGATTGTACGATCCGCTTAAGTTTTTACAAGACATTTCTACTCGATTAAATAAAAATGGAATCTTGGTTCTTACTTCTCCTTACACTTGGTTAGAGGAATTTACCGAGGTAGACAAGTGGATTGGAGGATATCGAAAAGATGGAGAACCATTTACAACACTAGACGGTTTAAAGGAGATTCTAGATGAAAATTTTGAACTAATTGATGAACCTAAAGATGTTCCTTTTGTTATTCGAGAAACTGCTCGAAAATATCAGCACACAATTGCGCAAATGACCATTTGGAGAAAGAAATAAGAAATTGTTTTGAAATTGAAAAAGAAATATTCAAATATGATTATTCCTTTTTTTTTTGATAGGCTGATTTTATAAATTGCTCCTGTAAATTGTTAGAATCTTTGACTTATGTCTAAGGAATTTGTACTAAAAACAAAGAAAGTACTCGAATTGTAGGTGTTTAATGGTAATACTTTTAAATTTGTACTTTGAAATCTTCTGAAGCAAAATATGACAAGTATAAAATATATAGAACGAATAAGTGGTGAAATTGTTGATGAATTGGTTCCCGGAGAAGGGATTTTAAAATGGTTATACAGCTCGGTCTTAGGGAAGGCTTCACTTCATCTATTGATTAAAAGGAAAATTGTTTCAGTTGTTGGAGGTTGGTTTATGAATAGCCGTTTATCTAAACCTCAAATAGATAAGTTTATTGAAAAGAATCAAATTGACCTCTCTCTTTATAACATTTCAGATAGTAATGCCTTTAAGAATTTTAATGAATTTTTCTTCCGTAAAATCCGAATAGATAAAAGACCAATTGCCGATGGTGTTGTATCTCCTGCGGATGGAAAAGCTGTAGCATTTCAATCTATTAAGGATATTCCGTGCTTTTTTCTAAAAGGATCTCAGTTTACAGTTCAAAGTTTCTTGGATAATGAAGAGTTATCAGAAAAATATGCTGATGGATCTATGTTAATTGTACGTTTAGCACCAGCAGATTATCATCGTTTCCATTTTCCTGCTAGTGGGGTGATATCTGAATCTAAAGAAATTAAGGGGAGATATTATTCTGTTTCTCCAATGGCTTTGAGAGAAAGCTTGGAGATATTCTGTCAAAATTTAAGAGTGTACAGTACGCTAGAAACAGATGATTATGGAGATGTTTTAATATCAGAGGTTGGAGCAACTATGGTTGGAAGTATAATTCAAACTTATAGCAACAATTCTGAAGTTAAAAGTGGTGATGAGAAAGGCTATTTTGCTTTTGGAGGTTCTACTGTTGTGTTATTTTTCGAAAAGAATAAGATGAAATTCTCAGATGATTTAATTAAGAATACAAAAAAAGGCTTCGAGACCGCGATCCATATGGGTGAAAGTGTGGGAACTAAGTTTCTTAAATAACGAACTAATAGCTTACGATATAAACGGGACAATTGATTTAAATCAATTGTCCCTTTCTTTTGTTCAGTTTTAATTGTATGAATTCAATTAGTCATAAGATAAGGTTCCATATACTTTTGGCGCAAAAGAATGGATAGTAATCAATAAGATTATCTCTTTCTAATCAATCTAATTTTATCAATTCTTACACTATTCACATCTCCATTCATATTGTTATTGAATTCTTCAAAACTTATTTTAAATAGATTGTGTCGTTTTTTTAGATCAATAGCAATAGGATTAGAGTATCCATATTCAGTCCAATTACTTTCACCACGCTGCGGGAAAACAAGACTTCCGGTATAGGTGTTGTTAACCCAAAAACTACGTATAGCGCATTTATTATCAGTGTTTATTGGACCACTGCCGTTAGCATATAAAAAGTCAATGAAATATTTTCCTTCACGTGGAATTCTGATTTTAAAATAAAATTCTCTGTTTTTTTGTTTACTGAGTACGACAAATGAAGTTTTTGAATTAAAATCGAAATCTTCCGCTTCAATTAATCTTTCATATTCTGAATTGTATACATAGATAGGTTCACTTAAAAAAGATAAATTACCTAAGCTGTCTGATGTTTGGACTTGAAATTCACTTGGTTCCTTAATATTGACCTCCGACATGTAATTGTCTTTCGTTTCCAATAAAAGTTCACCATTTTGATAAACATGATAATGGTCTG
>JADGFH010000432.1 GCA_016743925.1 Labilibaculum sp. | reverse complement strand
TTTCTTATATTATTTAGCTGTAAATCAAGGATTAGCTTTACGCCTTAAAACATTTCTGTTTAAGAAAGACATTGTTGATTCAATTGAGGTGAAAGTAAGTGGCTTTGCATTGCCTTTACTCCTTATCGCAATTTTGTTCAAACTTCAACATTATCCATTTTGGCCAGAACTTTTCATCGTTGGTTTAGCTGCTAATTCTATAGGTATACTTATTGCAGGATACAAATACTTTAAACTTAAAAACATTTTTTTCTATCATCTTTTTATAAGATTAATAGTAATTGGAGGAATTGGACTTGTAGTATTCCTAATACCTTATGATCCCCCTTCAAAAGTCAATATTGAAAATAGAGAACATCACATTACTGAGTAATAATTACAAAAAAGGAGCACCAGTTGGTGCTCCTTTTCACTATATCTAATTTTGAAATATGTTATTTCACATCCTCTTCAATCCAGTTCGAACGATTTGGATCGGCAGGTGGTGTCACCTTTTTAATCTCTTTACCCTCCAACTCTTTCAGTAGCATTTCTACTGCTTCTTTTACACAAGGATCGATTCCTTTCGCCACCAAATGTGGTTCGTCATAAACTTCTACATCTGGATAAACACCGATTCCCTCAATAATCCATTTCTGGTTTTCATCGAAAATACCGAAACGAGGTACTGCAATATAACCGCCATCGACTAAACCTGCATTGCCCGACATACCAACTAATCCACCCCAAGTACGAGTTCCAATCAATTTCCCTAATCCTTTCTTTCTAAAGTAGTATGGGAATGCATCTCCTCCTGATGAAGAGTAAGAGTTAATCAACATGGCTTTTGGTCCATCATGAGCAACTCCTGGTGTTTGTTGAGCTTCCAATCCTCTTCGGTGCCAGTATGACAACACATCTCTGTCAAGCAAATCAGCCATATGTCCTGGAATAAATCCACCTCCATTATATCGATCATCAATAATTAAAGCCTGCTTTGTATGATATGCGTACATTCCTCGGTGCAATTCACGATTTCCTTCTACTGCAGTGTTTGGAACATGGATGTAACCAATCTTACCATCGGATAATTTGTTTACGATCTCACGACGCTCGTTTACCCAATTCAAATACATCAATTCCAATTCGCTTTCAATTGGTTTAATTGTATAGCTTTTTGCTCCTTCTAAAACAGGTTTACTATTCACAGTAATCTCAACCATTTTACCCAGTTGATTTTCCAAATACACATATGGATTCACATCTTTTGTTAATTCGTGCCCATTAATACTTAATAAATAATCTCCTTCTTTAATGTTCACCCCTTGCTCAGTTAAAGGAGATCTTCTGTTAGGAGTCCAATTTTCTCCTTTAAAGATTTTCGAGATAATGTATCGACCAGAAACAAGATCCAATTTTATTTTTGCTCCTAACAAACCTGATTTTAAAGGCTTCACCTTTTCGAAATCGCCATAATTTACGTAAGCGTGACCTGTATTGGTTTCAGATATAATTTCACCCAAAATATAATCCAAGTCAGCACGATGACTTACATATGGCATCAACTGGTTGTAATTTTTCTTGATTTGTGCCCAATCTACACCTTGCATGTTAGCCACATAGTAGAAATCACGAAAAATTCTCCATCCATCAGTATAGATCTGATCCCATTCTTTCTTTGGATCGATCTTCATATCCAAATCATCCAAACTCAATTTTCCAGCATCTGCCTTTTGTCCTGCCGATAATCCAGTAATACCATAAGTTGAACCTGCACGATACATGATCTTATTACCATTTCCTGTAAGTGTATAGTTCGAAACACGATCTAAAATAACTTCGTCTTTCTTCTTTTCAATTGTATAATGATGTAGCGCTCTACCACTAGTGTATAGAATTCCACCATCTACAGCCTCTAAGCTTCTGTAATTTCCTGAGGATAATGGGAAGGCAGCAATTCGACTGGTAATCCCATTTACATCGATAGATACCTTTACTTTTTTATCCGCTTTTGGCTCTTCCTTCTTTGATTTTTTCTTAGAATCAACAGTCTTAGGTTCCTCTTTTACAACTTCTACATCATTTTTTAAAGCAAACAACTTCGGTCCATCTGCTTTTAATGATATTGCAAAAATACGAGTTGCATTATTGTATAGATAGTTGAACTCAAAACTTGAAAAATCAAGATTAAAATCTCTATTCGACAAGAAGAAAATGAAGTTTCCATCCTTAGAGAAAACAGGAGATGAATCTCCAAAAGTATCATCCGTTAACTGATATTTTTTACCACTAGAAATCTGGTGTACCCAAATAGCTCCCTGAACGTTTTTACTATCCTTAACGTAAGTAATCCAATCTGAATCTGGAGAAAAAGAAAAATCTGTTAGTTCGTTACGGTTTGCCGTATCAACAACTTTCACCTCTCCTTTTTCAACATCTAAATATTTCAATTTCAAGCTACGGTCGAAGAAAAGTAGGTATTTACTATTTGGAGACCATTTTGGATTATACATCCATGCAGAAGAACCAAAAGTAACTTGTTTTGCCTTTGCTCCTTTTTTATTCTCCAATAAGTAAATTTCATATTCTCCTGTAGCATCGGAATAGTAAGAAATGTACTTTCCATTTGGAGACCAAGTTGGTGCCGTTTCACGAACACCTTGTGTTTGCGTAAGATTCAAGCTTGGGCCATTCTTAGCAGGAACTGAGAAAATATCTCCTCTGGCATCGAACAAAGCACGTTTGCCTGATGGCGAAACTGCTGATCCTTGAATAAAATCCTTAACATTCGTATAATATGGAAGGATGTTTGGGTTGTCGAAATTGATGTTTACAATTACACGCTCTTCCTTACCTGTTTCCAGATTAAGCTTGAACAATTGCCCACCATTTTCATAAACCAACTGTCCATTCTCACCAGAAGGCCACATCACATCAAATGTTTTGTGATGCGTAATTTGACTGATCTCTTTGGTAGCCACATCGTACTTGTAGATGTTTAGTTTAAGATCGCGATCGGAAGCAAAATAGATTGCATTCTTATACCAAGATGGTATTTGATCGGAACCTACGAATTTGGTAATTCTTTCTGATTGATCATTTTCCAGATCATAAATCCATAAATCAGCTGCACGACCACCTTTGTATCGTTTCCAAGTTCTGAATTCACGGCTAATTGGTGCAAAACACATTTTCTTTGCATCAGGTGAGAAAACGCCAAATCCACCTTCTGGAATTTGCAAGGCTTCTTCAAGACCACCATCTATGCTTACTTTATAATAGGTTCCGTTTCGCTCACCAAAGGCAGTACGATTCATACGCACTAAAATTGATTTGCTATCGGGCGTCCAATCCAATATTGCATTATCGAATCCTCCACGTGGTGGCATCATTCCAACCGAATTGTAATAAGTCAATTGCTTAGGCGTTCCTCCCATCGATGGCATCACATACACTTGACGGTTTCCTGAATATTCTGCCGAAAAAGCAATCCACTGTCCATCAGGAGAAATTTTTGGAAATAATTCCATCCCCTTGTGCGAAGTCAATCTTTTGGCATTGCCACCATTCGAGTCGACAGTCCATATATCCCCAGCATATACAAAGGCAATTTGATTTTTATTTACATCAGGATAACGCATTAAACGCACATCCTTTTCAGCATAAGCACTTCCCATCATCCCAAATAGAACTAGGCAAAATACCGCAATTTTCACATTCAATTTTAACATTGCAATTTATAAGTTAGTGTGTAAATATTATTTGGTGTAAAACAAATCCTTTCTTATTACAGAAAGTATTGGTTCTAAGTAGCATGTCAATTTGTTTTCATAAAAAAACCTTGCCGTGAAGCTACAAAAAAAGTGACATTCCTAATAAAAGGAATGCCACTTTAACACAATAATTATTTTCACTCTTATAATTCAATCAAACTTATGGCAGCACCACCACCTTCAGCCAAATGAAATTCTAAGTTTGAAGTACTGTCCACTTCTTTGTTTATAATTTGAAAAGCAGTTGGATTTTTGTCCCAATGAGCCTTTTTTCCATCTAAATACAAAGTGGCTTTGTATTTTTTTCCTTTTGTAAGAAAATCTAAACTCAGATCCATATCACGTGAATTCTCATCTGTAATAGAACCAACAAACCAATTTTCAGAGTCACGATCTTTTCGAGCAATAGTAACAAAATCGCCAATTTCTCCATTTAATACTTTACTAGTCTCCCAGTTGACAGCTACATCACGAATAAACTGAAAAGCATCATTCCCTTTGTAATTCTCAATTAAATCAGGAACCATTTGAATTGGACTATTAAGCACCACATACAAAGCCAATTGTTGAGAAAGTGTTGTATTCACCTGATTGTTTGGCTTATGAGGAGTTAGTTTGATATTGAAAATACCAGGAGTATAATCTATTGGGCCCGCCAACATCCTTGTAAATGCTACAATTGGTAAATGTTCTGGAGGGTTTCCTCCATCGCTTGCCCAAGCATTAAATTCTTGTCCGCGTAAGCCTTCTCGAGCAATTACATTCGGATAAGTTCTTCGCAAACCAGTTGCCTTAATTGGCTCATGCGCATTAATTGCTACTTTATATTTTGCTCCCGTTTCAACAGCACGTCGGTAATTATTTACCATCCACTGTCCATGGTGATATTCCCCTTTCGGGATGATTTTCCCAACATAGCCAGTTTTCACAGAATGGATTCCCAATGAATTCATTAACTGATAAGCCGTATCCATTTGCTGGTTGTAAGTTCGTGGAGCCGCAGAAGTTTCGTGATGCATAATCAATTCAACTCCTTTTTCTTTTCCATAACGAACCACTTCTGCCAAATCATAGTCATCATATGGTGTCACAAAATCGAATACACCTTCACGATCTTCAAAACCAATCCAATGTTCCCAACCAGTGTTCCAACCTTCAACCAGAATTCCGCCAATGTTATTTTCTGCTGCAAAATCAATTAATTCTTTAGCATATTCAGTTGTTGCACCATGTTTGCCACTGGCCTTATCCCACGACTTGGTTCCTACGTGCATGTCCCACCAAATACCAACATATTTCATTGGCTTAAAATAATCAACCGATCCAATTTTATTTGGTTCATTCAAGTTCACGATCAAGTCGGATTCAATTAATCCTCCCGCTGTTTCTGAAATTTGAATCGTTCTCCATGGCGTACTAAAAGGAAGTGTTCTTTTTACTTTATAACCAGTTCTGTCAGATCCAACCAATTCACTTTCCAACATCAGTTCTTCTTTGTTTACTTTCAAAGTCATACCTGCGTAATCGGTCAAATTTGCTTCGTGGAAACTCAAATAAACACCTTCTGCTGTTTTCATCGTAACAGGAGTATTTACAGCATTTTCGGGAATTGAAGTTTGCGCCAAATTAGCATTTGCGCGTAAAGTGGTAGCATCGA
Source organism: Labilibaculum sp. (assembly GCA_016743925.1). Lineage (GTDB taxonomy): Bacteria > Bacteroidota > Bacteroidia > Bacteroidales > Marinifilaceae > Labilibaculum. The sequence goes on along the minus strand of JADGFH010000432.1, from coordinate 121 downwards.
TACCTGTAAACTGTGTCGTATGATACAAGTGTTCATAAATATCCCAGTCTCCTGGAATCCACCACACTTTATGATCTGCCGTTAAATTAAATTGCGTATTTTCATCGGTAATGATCAACTC
>JADGFH010001146.1 GCA_016743925.1 Labilibaculum sp. | reverse complement strand
CCTTAAAACAAGCTTCACCCTTCAGGTAAACGACTCTCTTCTTATCAACAAATTGATTGGTATATTTCAGTTCTGAATCAGAATTAAGCCACACTTGTGTTCCGTCGGCCATTTTAAGATGATACACTCCTCCTACAGGTACAATTAGTTTATGCCATTTAGGAGATTTACTAAGAAATGATTTCGTTTCAGTTTTATATACAAGAGTGTTATCAAGATTTGCCAAATGACCATCAATCAAGGTATCCTTTTTTTCTTCCAGGTTTACAGTGTTACCATTAGCCAAAACTAAAGTAGCTTTACTTGTTCCTGGTATTATGGAATCTACATAAGCTTCGCTATTTATACCAGTATCATTCAAAACCTGCAACAATAAAAACCCACCTATAGCCAATGGTATCATTATAACTGCAGCGTACCTAAATATTGTCTGAAATAGTTTTCGATTTCTAATTTTATTTGGCTTAATTTTAGGTTCTAGCTGTTCCCAAGCTCTATAGGAATCAATTTTCTGATAAGCCAACTGTTTAGCTTCAATGTCCAAACCACGTGATAAGCTCTTGTAGACATCTAAATTTTCGGAAGATTGTTTTTTCCATGAATTTAAAATGACCTTTTCTTCATCAGAAATCAATCCTAGCTGTTTCTTATAAAGTAAATTTGATATTTTAAGATATTCCTTCGTATGTTTCATTTTTTAGGCTTTTCTAATAGTAAAACACCTAAAAAAATAAAAAGGACAGTGGAAAAAATTATTTTTTTCTAAAAAACATTAAAACAAATCACATACAACTAGCTATCCCCTTCTACATATGGGAGTTATGTGATTTTTAATTGTTTTAATAAAAAAAAGAACTGTACCAACCAGTCGGTATCAAGAATCAATTAAATTAATTAGCAAAAGCAATAAATAAACATGATTACTTAAACGGCTTTTTAAAGTTGATATTACTTTTGTTTTGTGATATTTAACGGTGCTTGTCGTAATCTCCAGTTCCTCTGCAATTTGAGCATTTTTCACACCGTTTATACTCATTACACAAACCTTTTGAGATTGTTCGGGCAATTCAGTTATAGCTTGTAATACCAATCGATAGGTTTCCTCTTCTATGAGGTGATTTTTAAAAAAGAACTCCTGGCTTAGCTCTTGCTTCATCTCCTCATGATGCCTATCAATCACTTTTTGATGACGAAAATGATTTAATGCTTTATTTCGAACACTTGCATATAGCAAAGATTTTACGGCATCAATATTCTTCATATCCACACGCTTTTCCCAAAGCATAACAAATACTTCCTGCACTATATCTTCGGCAAGATCAGGGTCTATCACGTATTTTTTAGCAAATAGAATCAATCCTTTATAAAAAGAATCAAAAATCTTCTTGAAGACTTGTTTGTCTACTTTCAAAGAATCTTCCGAGTCATTTAGTTTTATCATAAATGGGGATTGTAGCTAAAAATGGTTGGTTAAAGATATTTTTTTTAGCAAAAGTAACAAAGACATTCTTAGAAACTGAGTAGAAAAGTTAAAAATACTTGATAAACCACAGCTTTTGTGCGGGAAAAATATTTGAAATTCATTAGCTCATTATTCTTC
>JADGFH010000431.1 GCA_016743925.1 Labilibaculum sp. | reverse complement strand
GAATATCCTTGATGAAGGTTTACTTGCCAATCCGCTTCTCGATTTTGACGAGATTATTATCTTACGTAGAAGTTTGGGAAATAATGCAAGACAAGCTATGAGCGGAGATTTAGGCATCGTACCATCAAATTTTACAACCAACGCAAACATTCCTCACCCCAGCATAAATTGGAAGAATGAAATATCGGTTTTGTCTAAATTAAGATCGAAAGCACAAATCAAAACTATTTTCAAACCAGATTCAGCATTGCTTATAAATGACTTAAGCTTGAATTTCGATGGAAAAGAACTAATGTTTTCATCTATAGGTACACATGGGCGCTGGCATTTATTTATTTTAAATACCGAAAATGGTAAAATTGAACAAATAACTCCAGATGATATCACCGACTTTGATTGCTTTGATGGATGTTTTTTGCCCGACGGTCGAATAAATTTTTGCTCAACTGCTACTTTCTTAGGTTTACCATGTACCAATGGTGGGCATCGTATGTGCGGACTTTTTCAGATTGACAGAAAGAGTAAAACAATCAGACAATTAACTTTCGACCAGGATAGTAACTGGGAGCCGGTGGTAATGAATAACGGGAAAGTACTTTATCAACGATGGGAATATGCTGGATTGCCTCATTCCAATTCACGGATTCTTTTCACTATGAATCCGGATGGCACTTCACAATTAGCGCATTATGGTTCAAATTCATATTTTCCAACTGCCTTTTTTGGTGGACGACCTATTCCCAAACATTCTTCAGCTTTTGTTGGTGTAGCTACCGGACACCATAGTATTTCACGTGCTGGTCGATTAATGATTATTGATCCTTCAAAAGGGCGTCACGAGGCAGATGGTGTTGTTGCAGAAATACCACATCGCGGTAGAAAGGTAGAACCAATTATTCGTGACAGGCTTCCTGACGGTGTTTGGCCCATGTTTATGAATCCGTATCCGCTTAGCGAAAAGTATTTTCTGGTAAGTATGAAAGAAAATCCAGATGCGCTGTGGGGTTTATATTTGGTTGATGTTTTTAATAACATGACATTAATTTATGAAAAAGAAGGTGAAGCAATAATTGAGGCTCATCCTTTTGTAGCACAAACAAAACCACCTATAATTGGCGATCGAGTAAATATGAAAAGTAATACAGCTACCGTTTTTTTGCAGGATGTTTACCATGGCCCTGGATTAAAAGGAGTAGAAAAAGGTGAAGTGAAAAAGCTCCGAATTGGTTCGTATTTTTTTAGTCCTTACGGACAAGGAGGATTGCTCGGCACCTTAGGAATGGATGGTCCATGGGATATTATGCGAATTTTAGGCACCGTTCCCGTTGAAGAAGATGGTTCGGCAATGTTCAAAATTCCAGCCAATACACCTGTTTTTATTCAACCCTTAGATAAAGATGGTAAAGCTCTGCAACAAATGAGGAGTTGGTTTACTGGTATGCCAGGAGAACATGTCTCGTGCATTGGCTGCCATGAAAACAGAAACGAAGTTGCACTTCCTAGAATGTCATTGGCTGCAAGAAAAAAACCTGCAGAAATTGATAATTGGTATGGGCCGTCTCGTAGCTTTAGTTTTAAACATGAAGTACAACCGGTATTAGATAAGCATTGTGTGGCCTGCCATAATGAACAGCAACCTAAATTGCCTTATCTAAAAGGTGATAAAATGATAACCGATTGGAATTCGCAAATTTCAGGAAAAGCAAATCCATCTTACGGAGGACATTTCTCTCAATCGTATGTAGAGTTGCATGCTTATGTTCGACGTCCTGGAATTGAAAGCGACATGCACATGTTAAGCCCATTGGATGTTCATGCGGATCAAACAGAATTGATTCAACTCTTTAAGAAAGGACATCATAATGTAAACTTGGACAAAGAATCATTAGAAAAATTATATTGCTGGATTGATTTTAATACTCCTTATCATGGGCAGCGTAAAGATATTCCAGATTATAACACAGTTGATGCATATATATGTAGAATAAAGGAGGCACGTAAAAAATATGCGGGAACTGAGATGGCCTTTGGCGAACTACCGGAACCGAAAACTTCACCAGCAGCGATTATACCAGAGAAGTATCCAAATCTAACAAAAGACGATAAAAATCCAGAAGGCTGGCCAATAAAACCAAATGATGCAATTAACAAACAAATTAATCCAAGACAAGAATATCAAAAAGATATTATATTGGAAAATGGGCTGGCTCTAAAAATGGTAAAAGTACCTGCTGGAGAATTTTTAATGGGAGGAAATGGGCATAGAGATGAAAAGCCTAAAACTTCGGTGAATATTGAAAAACCTTATTGGATAGGCCGCTTTGAAATAAATAATGAGTTGTATGCTCAGTTTGATGCCGAACACGATAGTCGTCATGAACACCGCCATGGATACCAGTTCGGAAGAGCTGGCTATCCACTTAATAAACCTAACCAACCAGTTGTTCGAGTTTCGTGGCAAGATGCAATGAATTTTTGCAAATGGTTATCGAAAAAGACAGGACATAAATTTACATTACCAACAGAATCACAGTGGGAATGGGCTTGCAGAGCTGGTTCATCGTCAGATTATTCTTTTGGTGACCAAAATACAGACTATACAAATTTTGCTAATCTTGGTGATGAAAAACTAGCCGAGTTTGCTGCTTGTACAGCTCATAAATTTTATGAAAGCACAAGAATAATCGATAATCCAAACAAATACGATGATTGGATTCCTCGTGACACAATGTTTAACGATGGTGGTTTTGTTTCTGAAGAAGTTGGTAAATACCGTGCAAACCCGTGGGATTTAAATGATATGCATGGGAATGTTTGGGAATGGACACGATCCGATTATAAACCGTATCCATATAATGATGCCGATGGAAGAAATAATATGGATTTAGAATCAGAAAAAGTAGTTCGTGGTGGATCTTGGTATGCTCGCCCTAAAAGAAGTACCAGCTCTTATAGGTTGTCTTATCGAACTTATCAGAAGGTCTTTGATGTAGGATTTAGAGTTGTAATAGAAGAATAAAAATCGATGAAGAATTTTATATTAATTGTTTACTTTGCTTTTTTTGTAAGCGGAGCACAAGCACAGGTAAAACATCGCGTACTAACATCTGGTCACGGTTTTCAAAAAATTGTTTTGCTGGATGAAAATAAAAAGATTTCATGGGAATACATTGTCGATGGGCAGTGCAATGATTTAAGTATGCTATCGGATAGTACCATCCTTTTCAGCAATGTTTCTGGTGCGAAATTAATCAACCTTAAAAAAGAAGTTTTGTGGGAATATAAAGGAGTCCCAGATACTGAAATTCAGTCAGTATCTCCCATAAAGAATGATCGTTTTCTGGTTATGCAAAATGGGAATCCTGCAAAATTACTTGAAATAAGTAGGTCAGGAAAAATAGTCAAAAAGCTGATTATTCCAACAAACAAGGATGAACCACATGAGCAATTCAGGAATGTACGTAAAACAAAAAATGGCAATTATTTAATCGGGTATTTTCGTGGAGGAAAAGTCTGTGAATTTAACGGCCGAGGTAAGTTGTTGCGAACATATAGTATTCCTAAAAATGCGAATGCTTATTCGGCGGTCAGGCTAAAAAATGGAAATACATTAATTGCTTGTGGAGATGCACACCAATTAATAGAGCTTAACAAAAAAGGTAAAGTTGTTTGGTCAATAACAGAAAATGAAATTCCAGGGCATCCTCTACGCTTTGTGGCAGGTGTTCAACGTTTAAAAAATGGAAATACTGTAATCTGTAACTGGGGTGGTCACGGACATAAAAATGAGCAAGCCCAAATACTTGAAGTCACACCAAATAAAAAAGTTGTCTTTGAAATTAATGATTGGATAAATCTTGGAACTCTTACAACATGCCAAATTCTGGATGATATTGGTAAAATGGAAAAAGGGGAAATTTATCGTTAAGGTGTACAATAATCATATTTGTAGTTCATATTTAGCAATTCTGATGATTCCATTCTTTACAAGTATTGATATATTTTATCTTAAAATAATAAAGCCTGATAATTTGTAATTATCAGGCTTTAACAATACTACTATTTTACCCACTCAACAATTTCTTCCATTGGGAAACGAGATTGTGGAAATGGAGATTCTTCTTTTCGATAACCAAATGCTAGCATTGCAGCTACACCTAGACGTTCTGTATCAACAACTCCTTCATTAGCCAAAATCTCTTCAACACTTGCTCTGTCGAAACCTTCAATAGGACAAGAATCAATTCCAATTTGTGCCGCAGCAGTCATCATATTGGCAAATGGCAGATAAACCTGCTTACAAGCCCAATCGAATATTTTACGATCATCGGTCAAGTCAAACTCCTTTTCCATAAATCCCTTAAAGAATTCTACTTTCATTTCTTCAACCTCAGCAGGCAACTTATCGATCTCTTGCGACTTGTATTTAAGGTAATCTGAACCAACCCGCATTTCGTCACCTTTTCTCGCTAAAAGTAAAACAAAGTGACTTGCCGATGCCAATTGCTTTTGTGCTCCCCAACTTGGCTCTGCTAACTTCTCACGCAATTCAGTGTTTTGCACTACAACAAATTTCCAAGGTTCCCAACCAAATGAGCTAGGCGAACGTCTTCCTACTTCTAAGATAAACTCAAAATCCTCATCAGAGATTTTCCGGTCTACTTTAAATTCTTTAATTGCTCTTCTGCAAGCGTGCGCTTTTAGTATTTCCTCTTTTTTTGCTTTCATATTATTCACTTTAAAAGATACTATCATTTGTATAGTGACAAAAATATGTATAGTTTTAATATCTCACAATAACGGTCAAAATGGATAGTATATTTTAAATTTCACAACACCCTATCCTATTGATATTTGCATCAAAAAAATAAACTGTAAAAAGTATAGTTTAATATCAATAAACTCTAGAATCAAATTAAATAATATTTTACAATGGATAAAAATGAAATATATAAGAAAAGACCAATGATAAAACTCCACGAAAAATTATTTCCTTGTCCAACAAGTGCAGCCATGGAATTAATTGGAGGAAAATGGAAAAGCGTTATTTTAATACATCTAATTGGTGGTAAAAAACGTTACAATGAATTGAGAAAAGAAATACCAACAATTACAGAACGAACACTAAGTTTACAATTAAAACAATTAGAGAAAGATGATTTAATATCAAGAAAAGTATTCACAAAAACACCACCTTTAAAAGTTGAATATTCACTTACTGATTTTAGTAAAAGTTTAGTTCCTGTTTTACAAGTGATTTCGGAGTGGGGTCTTTTTGCTGCCGAAGAAAAAGGAGAATTTATCTTTGAATAAAGATCAATGGATTAATTATCTTATCAGGGATAATAAGAATAGTAAAAGCTAAACGAAGGATCAACTTTAATTCGGCAAGAAAATAACCGCGTGAAAATTTAAAATTCGAACTTAGATTACAAGAAATGCACAAGGTCAAATCAATTCGGTTTTGGCCTTGTACATTTCTTATAAAGCTACTTATTTACAGCATAATCAACACTTTCACAGTGCTTTTC
>JADGFH010000430.1 GCA_016743925.1 Labilibaculum sp. | reverse complement strand
TATTAACAGAAATTGAAACTGGTATTGCTGGCGACGCGTTTGGTATTGTTACAGATCTTGTTGGTGCTGCAACAGTTCCTTGGTTAGTGATTTCCAAAAAGGCTGTCTCACTAGTTGGTAAAATTCTAAAAGGTATTCCAGATCGAGATTTTGGATTTATCAGTGCTTTTGAACGCTTTGGCCTTGAATTCGAAAATCAAACTGAAATTGACAGAGAAAAAGAATTCACTGGAGATGCCTCCTTAATTTACAGTTGGTCTCTAGACGAATAAGAAGGCATAAAAAAAGGCTGATGAAAATCAGCCTTTTGTATATCTAATAATATAAAAATCGTTTTATCTTATGGGTTGCTGTTTTTTGAAAAGGATCAACCTGTGAAACAACCATTTGTACTTGAGAAAACTTATTTACTCTAGAGTTCACATAGATTTGTAATTCTTCAATCAACTCATCTACTGTATAATCTACATAGTTTTCAATTTCTTTTTTAAGATGTTTGTATTGTTGCTCTAACTCCTCATGATTAAAATGAACCATTGCAACCAACTTCCCTTTTTGCTCTACAACCACCGATTCAACAACATGTTTAAAATTATTGATTACTGATTCGATTTCTTCAGGGTAAATATTTTCACCACTTGCTCCAACGATCATATTTTTCAAACGACCTTCTATATACAAGTAATTATCCTTATCTAATTTTGCAAGATCACCAGTTTTAAACCAGCCATCTTCTGTCAATACTTCTTTCGTTTTCTCTGGTTCCTTATAATATCCCATCATGATATTATCTCCCTTTGCCCAAACTTCCCCAACTTCAGTATGTGGATCAGGATTATTAATTTTCAACTCAACACCTACTAAAGCAGGACCAGTTGATTGAAATTTAGTAATAGCTGGACCACTACCAGCTAACAATGGAGCCGTTTCTGTCAAACCATAACCAATTGCATATGGAAATTTAGCTTCTCGAAGAAACAATTCAACTTGCGAGTTCAGTTTAGCCCCTCCAATTCCAAAAAAGGTTAAAGCACCACCAAAGGTTTCCTTTAATTTCTTACCCGCAACAGCATTTAATTTCTTACGGAAAAAAGGTATTTTATAAAGGTATTTAGTAACTGCCTTTCCATTAATGGATGGTAAAACTTTTCCACGATAAATTTTCTCAATAATTAAAGGCACCGAGAACATAATGGTTGGCTTCACCTCTTTAAAAGCAGATATTAACAAAGATGGAACAGGAGTTTTCCCTAAATAATATATACAAGCACCAGCGAGCATAGGAATCACATAGCCTAAAGTATTTTCGTAAGTATGAGACAATGGCAATATTGAAAGGAAGCGATCTGTTTCATCCATTGGATGAATTGTTTTAGAACTAATAGCATTAGAACAAATATTTTTATGTGACAACATTACCCCCTTAGAACTTCCCGTTGTTCCAGAAGTATAAATAATTGCTGCCATATCATCTTCATTAATATGGTAATCTTTAACCGATTTTTCAGTTAGGTCAAATTTAGGTGAAGATTCCACTGAATTAATCAGCGAAAAATCCTCAATGCTAATTTTAGATTGTAATGTCTTAACGTCTATCTTGTCTATTTTAGACCGTAAACCTTTTGAAACAAACATCGCCTTCGCCCCTGAATGCTTTAAGATATTTTCAATCTCGAATTCACTAAAATCTGGCAGCATAGGAACCACAACTGCCCCCATAAATGTCGTTGCATAATAAGCCATACCCCAGTTAGGCATGTTAGTGCTTAAAAGACCTATCTTATCACCAGGCTTAATACCTAGCTTCTCAAAAAATACAATTAAAGATTGAATATGTGAATTTACCTCGTTATAAGTAAAAGGTATTTGCCCAACAAGGGCCATTGCGTTACAGGTTCCAAATTTCTCTACAGTTTCTGAAAAAAGAGCAGGAAATGTTAAGCTTTTATACTGTTTCATCATGGTTTGGTTTAATCGTCGCAAGCAGATAATAAGGTTGAATTAAACTACTGCTACTTTCGCAAGTTAAAAAAAAAAGAACATTAGCTTATCATTTTGCAACAAATGCTTCTTTCATGATCATTTCCTACACTAACAGCCACATCGCCAAACCACTCACTAACAGCACATAGTAAACAAAATCACACTAAAACGTTTAAACAATTTAATAGCCATGGAAATCAAGAAAAAATTCTCTTTTCACCCAAATACATCTCTAATTCTCATCCTTATTTAAGGACAAAAGGGATTTCAATCTCGAACAAGCTACCCGCTCCCAATTCGCTTTCAACATGTATTTTCCCATTATGAATACGTACCAACTCAGCACAAATACTCAAGCCCAAGCCCGTACCTTGTTCATTTCTTAAACCTGGAGTACTTACCAATTGCTCATCTTGATTAAACAAATTACCAACCACTTCATTAGACATTCCTGTTCCATTATCCCGAACCTTAATTTGTATCACGTCGTTTAATCTGCTGGCTTCAACATGAATTACTCCATTTTCGGTAGTGTATTTTATTGCATTCGAAATTAAATTCATTAACACAGTTCGCAATATATCTGGATCAACAACTATCTCTTCCTTTACAAGAGAATTAAAATCAATAGTGATTCCATATCTATGCCTTTCTTGCTCAAAAAACTCATTCAAATCATCATAAACATCTTCTAATTTTAAAAGACATGGGGAAAAGCTAATGGTTCCAGATTGAGACCTTGACCAATCCAGAAGAGAAGTAAGTAATTTCATCCCTTCATGTGACGCTTGATTCAAGTATCCAGAAAACCTCTTAATATTTTCTAAATTTCCTCTTTCAACTTCTTCTACCAATAGCTCACTAAAACCAATAAGAGAATTAAATGGATTTTTTAAATCATGAGAAATAACTGAGAACAACTTGTCTTTTGTTTTATTAATCTCTGCCAACTTCCAACTTAATTTACGATGAGTCTGATATCGACTATAAAAAGCAACAGCAACAAAAATCATTAATAGGATAATTATCATTAAATATGCTTCTTTTGATTTTCTGGATTCTAATTCTTTCTCTGCATTGGAAAGTTTTTCTTGGATAGAGAAACGATTCTCCATTTCATTAATCATCTCAAACTGTTGAATCGAAAATATAGAGTCATATTGATAATAGTATCTATTATAACACTCCAAAGCTTTTGTAAAATCTTTCAAAATTTGATAGAAATTGGCATAAGCTTGCTGCACTTCTAAAATCTTCACATTCAAACCCAAAGATTGAGCTAATTCTTGCGCTTTGAATAATGCCGCTTCTCCTTCAAGATTCTTATTTTTTTTGGCATAAACTATTGCCAAACCAATGTAATTATCAATTTGACCATACTTATAATTCCTTTTTTGATTTAACACTAAGGCCTTATTATAATATTCAAATGCTTTATCGTACTTATTGCGATAATAATAAATTGTTGCCATACCATGCAAACAAAAAGCTGCATATCTTACATTAGCTAATCCGAGTGTTTTATTAAATGATTTTTGATAATAGCTCATTGCTACATCATAATTTCCCTGAGCTTCATAAGTTCGTGCCATTTCTAATAAAACAGAACCAATTCCAAGTTCATCATCTAATTCTCTCCAGGCATCCTTTGCTAAATCAAGATAATGTATCGCCAAATTAAATTCTTTATTTTGACGACATGCCAGGCCCATATTTGTATACGAATATGATTTCCCAACTGGATGATTTATTTTTTCAAATAATTCTAATGATTGTTTTGAATATTTTAAAGACAAAGGGGTATTCCCAGTAAGTAAATATAAATCACCTAAATTATTATATGAATAAGCTAATTGGACTGTATCTTTTTGTTCAAAACTATACTCCATTGAATGATGTAGATACGGAGTAGACTCTTTTATGTCATGCAAATAATGCAAATACACTACCCCTATATAACCATAAAGACGTGGATACTCTTCTCGAATATTATGCTTTACCGCCAAATCTATTGCCTGCTTTCCTAAAATTAGAGCTGAATCTGGTTTACTATCTCTATACTTCCAACATTGATCGCCTAATAGTTTAATTTTTTTAGATAGCTCAACTTCGGAGAATAATTCCTCTATCGTTTTACCTCCTGATTGTCCAAAGGTAAAAAGTGTCGTACTTAAAAGAAATAAAATAGTTAAGACTCGACGAGGTACGTTCATACAATTAGTTAATAGAATACATTTACCTAAAAATAGCATTATTTTTAAGCTTATCGCTTTATAAATATATTTTTCATGCAAAGAAAATAATTACTCAACTAAATAAACAACTGAAAATAAACTCTAAATAAAGCAATCGTTATTATCATAATGTGCGAATGGGAGAATTGCAAAATTAAATGATCATCCCATCATTGGATTACATTTTGGAACTATTAACCGAGAATCTTTTCGATTGCTGTAAAATGGCCCATACTAGTTACCCAGATCTCTACTCATTGTATCAAGTAATTGCTGATTTAATTCCCTTCCTATAATAGCGTATTAAATAGATATAAATGCAAATTAGCAGCTAAAAACACATATACAGCTTATATCTATAGGTAATCAATATTTAATTTTCTTAACAAAATTTTAAGATATAATGTAGCGTGAAAATGTTTTCCATGTTCATTTTTAATTACATTTGCCAACTCGATAAAGCAGATTTCCATGGAAAATACCAAGAATACAACAATGGGCTATATTTACGCCCTTCAAGCCTTTTTTGCATGGGGTATACTTCCTATATTCTGGAAATTATTATCTAATGTTTCTGCCCTAGAAATTTTAGCTCATCGTATTTTCTGGTCTTTTATCTTTCTGATTTTACTCTTATTATGGACCAAACAAAAGAAAGTTCTTAATTTATTAAGGCAGAAAAAAACTCGTAAAAGTTTAATTATTTCATCCCTACTTATTGGACTAAATTGGGGTTTATTTATTTATGCTGTAAATACCAATCAAATTGTAGAAGCTAGTCTAGGCTATTATATCAACCCAATTGTTAACGTATTACTAGGAGTGCTAGTTCTGAATGAAAAATTAGACAAATTAAAATTTTCAGCACTACTTATAGCTTCAGCAGCGGTTATTTACTTAACCATCGACTTTGGTGAATTCCCTTGGATTGCGATAATATTGGCCTGTACTTTTGGCCTATATGGTTTAGTTAAAAAAACTGCGGGTTTAGAAGCAATTCCTGCTTTAACAATGGAAACATTATTGCTCACACCTTTTGCTGCAATCTTTATTGGATATAAACTTTGGACAGAATCCGGAGCATTATTTTCAATTTCCCTAACAATGGATTCGTACCTAATGTTAGCTGGTATTGTAACCACACTCCCATTATACTGGTTTGCCAAAGGAGCTCAAAGAATCCCTCTATCGGCACTAGGATTTATGCAATACATTGGTCCAAGTTTAATGCTTTTAATAGGTGTTGTTATTTATGGTGAAGTTTTTAGATACGAACAAGCCATTGCCTTTGGTTTAATATGGTTTGCTCTTGTTTTATATTCAATTTCAATG
>JADGFH010001145.1 GCA_016743925.1 Labilibaculum sp. | reverse complement strand
ATATTACGTGGTATTTAGAGGGTGTGAAGTTGAGGAAAGCTGATTGAAAGTGATATTTTTGTAGTGCAAACAAACAACAATATCTCAAACAATCAGCCTTATGACAAAAGTATTGACAAAACTGATACAAAACAAAATAAGCAACTATTTTACAAGGTTATCAAAACATCTTACTAAGCCTGAATCAAGGTGTGTAAGAGAAATGGTTACCGGCATGCTAAAAAATGGAACTGTTTTGGTCAATCAAATAGCCAGTGGAATCAATGATACTATCTCTCTTAGCAAGACAACCAAGCGCTTTAGAACTCATTATAATAAAGAAAAGTTCTTTGAGAAACTGTTCAGGGGGCACTTGCAAAGTGTGAAAGGTAAAATTTATCAGGGTGATTATATTTTAGTAGATGGCTCAGATATCCAGAAGAAATACGCCAAAATGATGGAAGGGCTTGATTGGGTTAAGGATGGTGATAAAGGCGGAGTTGGATTGGGATATTGGTTAATGGATATCGTTCATTTTAATAAGAATGGAGAGATGACACCACTTTACAACAAACTTTACAGCTTTGATCATGGTGCCAGAAGTGAAAATCTAGAAGTGATAAATGCTTTGAAAATGATAAAAGAAAGCCTATCGAAACGGCTTAAATTCATTTTTGACCGGGGTATGGACAGAGAGATTCTTAGAAATTTCATTATTCGCCAGTGCGAGGGTTTTATTCTGAGATTAAAGAAGTCAAGCAAGTTTATTTATAATGGCGAAGAAGTATCTGTAGATCAGATAGCCAGGAATGTGTCACTCTCTAAGCAAATGAGTGCCATTAAAATAAGGAAAAATAAGAAGGTTGTTCGTACCTTCCAGTGCGGAGCGGTTAAAGTGCAATACAAGATAGGGCGTGAAGTTTTTGACCTTTGGCTGGTCGTAACGAAGAAAGATGGCGGGGGTTACTGTTATTTGCTAACCAATACTCCTCATGTCGATATTGAAGAGGTAATAAAAGAGACCTTCACCGCTTATGGCTTTAGATGGAAAATAGAAGAATATCACCGCCACATCAAAAGCTGCTACCGATTGGAAGACATTCAAGTGAAGACTTTTGAAGGGCTCCAGTCTATGCTTGCAATATTGACAATCGCGATGTCGATTGTTTATCGAGAGCTAGCTACACTACATATTAAAATGCTATTGGAGAGTGGCATAAAAACTCTAAACAAAGAGAAACTACATGAATTATATAACTTCATCTACTATAAAGTTAGCAATATATTAAAAGCATTACTAGCTCATGTCAAACCAAGAGCATTCCTCCCTGAGCCTGAACTTTCCCTATGCCAGCAACAACTAAGCTTTGCTTTCGAATGAGGTTTTAAAATGGGAGATGGTCAATTAAAAACAATCACCAATGAACCAAATACCACTTGAAATTGAGGCGTTAAATTTTCCGGATAGATCAGTGGAATAATATAATGCTCTATGAAATCACCTTCATACACTCCGGTTCTGGCTTTTTGTCGAAAATAATTTTCAAGCGGTGTTAAGGGGCAAATCCAATGCATGTATTCCACCAAAACACCCCATATCACTATGGGGAGATGTATCCAAATCA
>JADGFH010000429.1 GCA_016743925.1 Labilibaculum sp. | reverse complement strand
AGACAGATTCTAATTCCACCCTGGATTTTGGGTTAAATTAGTATTTAAGGTTAACTGATCTGTAGGGAGAGGATCTAAATATAACTTATCATCCCAACTACGGTTTGTGTTAGAATAAACTTGTAATAATTGTTTTTGACCATCCCAATCTGTAATGTCATACATCATACGATCAGTAAATTGATCTGTACCACCAAATGCATCTTTGTAATTCTGAATTACATCACTATTAACGGTGATACCTAGCATGGTTTTTGGATTTTCAATTAATACACCTGCGTTCCAACGACAAATATCATCCCATCTAAAACCTTCAAAAGCAAGTTCTATTCTTCGTTCTCTTCTAATTTCGTAAAGAATAGGAGAAAGAGCATAACCATATCGAGGTTTACCATCTACTAAGGCTAAAGGATCTTCTTGAGGGTTAAGAGAAAGTCTTCCCATATCAAATTTTCCTGGCTCATCTAACCTTGCTCGTAGTAAATTAATTGATTGGTCAATATCCTGTTGTGTAATTGTACCTAGCTCTGCTTTAGCTTCTGCGTAAATCAACAACACTTCAGCATATCTAAAAACATACCAGTCGTAAGTCGTTTGGTTCGCCTCGTTTTGTGCAGGAACAGGATCTCTAAATTTCGAAGCCATGTACCCTGTAGGACAGTCGTTAACAGCTACCGAAGTAACTGGATGAGAAATTACACTTGAACCATCCAAATAATAAGGCAAATTTTTATTATCAACCATATTTCGTAAACGAGGATCACGATTTAATAATTCTTTTTCAAATGAATCATCTCCACTATACAATCCACTTACTGCAATAGGAAGTCCATCAGTACACAGAAAAGATTCTATAAAATCTTTACTAATACCCCAACCTGCTTCATTAACAGAACGAGATAATCCATGCATTAACTTATCTTTAAGATATATACGTGGCAATACACATTCGTTATTGCTTACTAAATCTTCCTGAATAAATTGTTGTCTGTAAAACAAAGGAAAACTCTCAAACATAAAAGGTGCATTTCCTTTTTCAATACTGTATTCTCCTTCATCCATAATTGTTTGCGCAGTGCTTGCAGCTTTCTGAATATAGCTTTCCCAACCACTTATGCTGCGATATTTCATCCAAGTACCTTCGTATAGGCAAACCCTTGCTAACATTTGAAGCGCAGCAAACTTATGCAATCTGCCATTTTCTACATTTTGTGGTAACTTTAAATTAGTTGCAGCAAATTCTAGATCTTCAATAATTTTATCAATCACAAATGATCTTGGATCACGCTTTTTATATAAAAGCTCATCATCTTCAGTTGTAAGATCTTTATCAATCCACGGCACATCACCAAAGCGTTTTACTTTATTAAAATATTCATTTGCTCTAAAGAAACGAATTTCACCTACATAATGATCAATCATTTTTTGATCACCTTGTACCGTCTCATAACGATTCAAAAAATAGTTCAAGTCACGAATTCTACTCCAATCGCCTCTGGACCATCCACCACCACTTCCGGGGATTGTCATATTATTAAAGAGACGATTATTGGGTGAATTTCCAACTACATTATCGCTCGTGTTATCTTTTGAGTTGCTAGGACCTGAAAGAGTAGTGTAATGGCTATTAGCAAATAACTTCAAATCATCTACTTTCTTCCAATAATTTAAATCAGTAATCGCATCTTCAGGAATAGTATCCGTTACATCGCAAGAACATATACTTATCGCAATTATCCCTACTATTAAGGGAATATATTTATATAGTTTCATAATTTTAAAAAGTTAGGTTTAATCCAAAAGAGTAAGATTTAGGCACCGGATACCCACTTAAGTTCGTATTTTCAGGATCATATAGATCTGAAAGAGAAGTTAAAGTGAAAATGTTCTGGCCTGTAAAATAGAAGCGTACTTTACTTACCGGGATTTTTTTCAAAAGTTTTTCAGATAGTGTATATCCTAAAGTAAGTTGTTTAAAACGCAAATATGCTGCATTTTGCAAGTACAATGTCGACCTTTGTCTATTTCCATGACCTCCATTAATATATGGTTTTGGAAGGCGGGCTGTTGTATTGTCTTCAGACCAGAAATCCATCGTCTCTTTTCTTGGTACGTCCCATTGACTTCCAATGCCAAAGAATTGATTATTACCTGTCCAAAGATCACGCTTTGCAACACCTTGAAAAAACATACTTATATCAAAACCCTTCCATGATGAATTTATATTTAAACCATATTGATAACGCGGAGTACTATTCCCAATTATTTTTTTATCACCATGGCTATCTAGGGTATTATCACCCCAAGTAAGTTCATTATCTCCATCTTGATCAACGTATTTTACATCTCCAGGATTCCATTGACCTCCATAAAATTTGGATTGATCTGCATGATTTAAGATTTCATCTTCTGATTGAAATAAACCTGATGCTTCATATCCCCATATTTCTCCAAACTTTCTTCCAACATAATAATTGCCTAGATTTCCAGTTGGGTTATCAAATTTGGTAATCTCTGTTTGCGAATCAGCAATATTAAAGCTTACCGAATAAGCAAAATCACCAATATTATCTTTCCAAGTAGCAACAAATTCCCAACCATATGTTTTTAGATCTGCTGCATTTTCTTTAGGAACTCCAGTACCCAATACTGCTGGCAACGGCTTACCTGATGTTAACATACCAATCGTATTTCTTCGATATGCATCAAAGGATGTTGTAAGTTTATTATCCAAAAATCCAAGATCCAATCCAACATTCCACTGTTTAACTTTTTCCCATGTAAATGAAGGACTTATTAGTGCTCCCGATGTAACGCCAACAGGTTGACTATTTCCGTGAATATATCCTACGGCAGTATTAATATTATAATTAGAGATATAAGGAAAATTACCCGAAACATCTTGATTACCTAACGATCCATACGAAGCTCTTAATTTTGCTTCATTAATCGTATTTTTTAATCTATCCCAAAATTTCTCCTTTGAAAAGCGCCAAGCCGTTGAAATAGATGGAAAAAATTCCGATCTATCATTCTTAGGAAATTTGGAAGATACATCATAGCGACCATTTATTTCTAAAAAATATTTTTCATCAAAATTGTAATTTAATCTCAAGAACGTGCCTTCAACTCCCCAGCTAGTTGCATTACCATTTACATAATCCTCACCTGTTGCTCTATTAATAGCAGGTAAGTCATTATCTATAAGATTATCACGCTTTGCAGAAAACCATTTAAAGGATTTACTCTCTTGATTATAACCAAACAATCCATTAATATTATGCTTCCCAAAACTCTTTTTATAATCTACATAAGCATTAAGTGATTTGTAATAATCATTGCTATTTTCTAATGCTATTGAATTTGGATTAACCCAAGGATAAATATTAGATTTGGTTGGGTCTGCCCAGTATTCCCGGAATAAACGTGATGTTCTTTCTTTGTTCCAAGAATATGGATTATATGTGTAATCAACATTAACCTTTAAATCCTTAAGAGGCCTAATCTCTATCCCTCCTGTTACTGAAAAGTCATTTATTTTACGCTGATCATGCCCACCTTCTGCTCCAACAGCAAATGGATTGGTAAAGGATCCTTGTCCTGCATAATTTCCATCAGGATGGTAAATAGGCATTAAGGGTCTCAAATCATTCTTTAAGTGTCCTGAATAAGTGGAAATACCAGACCAACCATTACTTCCTCCAGAAGGATGATCTTCTGATGCATGGGTGAATTTAGAACGCCCAAACACGGTTAACCAATCCAATACATCAACATCAATAGAAAGATTAATATTGTGTCTTTTATAAGAATCATCGTAAGAACTTAATAATCCATCCTGATCCAAATATCCATAGGACATATAGTAATTAGATTTTTTAGTTCCACCCGACAAACTAGCGTTGATTTGCTTCAAAGTACCATTTTGATATAGCTCTTTAGCCCAATCTGTATTTCCACAATAATTATATTTCCCATTAGTATCAATACTAGGATCATAATAAACAGGTGAATTATTTTTAGGATCGTTATAATATTTTAAAGCATTATCCATTAAACGCTGATCGAAATAATTACTCCCACCTGCATTAATACTGGCTGTATTCATATAGGTTATGTACTCCCAGCTATCAGCATATTTAGGAACATTGGTTGCTGATGTTGTTGTATAAGAACTAGACACGTTTAATTTTGGTGCTTGTTCCCTTTTTCCTTTTTTAGTGGTAATCAGAATAACTCCATAAGCCGCTCTAGCACCATAAATAGCAGCAGAAGCAGCATCTTTAAGCACAGAAACACTTTTAACATCATCAGGATTTATCAGATTAGGATCTTGAACAACTCCATCTACTAAAATCAGTGGGGAACCTCCATTTAGAGAAGTACCACCTCGAATATTAAAGGTAGTCCCTTGGCCTGGGGCATAACTTTCTGATACCTGAAGGTTTGGGATAACACCCTGAAGTCCTTGACCCAAATTCACTAAAGGTCTATCTTCAAGGATATCTCCTGAAGCAACTCCTACCGCTCCGGTTAAATTCACTTTCTTTTGGGTACCATAGCCAACAACAACAACTTCATTCAAATTTTCGGTGTCGTTTTTTAGAACGATTGCATAACTTAATTGCCCATTCATTTCTATCTCCTGAGTAATCATCCCAATAAAAGAAACAACAAAGTTTGATACTTCGGCAGATACCGTTAATGTAAAATTTCCATCTACTCCTGTAGCTGTTCCAATAGCAGTTCCTTTTGCAACAACAGAAACTCCAGGCAAAGGAAATCCCTTTTCATCTGTAACTATTCCTGCAATTGTCTTTTTTTCTTGTTGTTCTTTGATAACAGGTTCTGGTATTCTGTCGACAATCATGATCACTTCATCCTGAAATTTGCATTTCAACTGGGTATTCTCAAATACCTCATCAAGTAATTTTTCAACAGTCATATCGCTGGCGTCAATATCGATATCTTGCATTCCTTCTAACTTATCTTCATTAAAGATAAATCGAAGACCAGTTTGAACCTTAATTTCATTTAAAACTTCTAGTATGCTAGCATCTTCGAATTGCATATTCACTCTCTGGTTCTGAGAATATATGCTAGCCGATGCTCCATAGCCAAGAATCAACATCAATAAAAAGGTAATCTTCATTTTCAATAAGATTTTAAGCCATTTCCGTTGCAGGAAATGAACCAACAAATGGTTTTTTTTCATAATTTTGTATTAAACTGAGTTAGTATTAGAATAGAGACCTCCAAGTATCTATTCGATTATTTAATTGGTTACGGAAGGTTCTACAAAACCTTCCGTTTTTTTAAGCTTCTATTTTGCCATTACCACAATGGTTTTACTATCAATATTTATTTCGAATTTAGCATTAGAGGTTTGCTGAATAAAATAAAGCAAGTCTCTTACATCTGTATATCTTTCCACATCACCTGAAAATCGGTAATTCTTACACGCTTCGTTCCTATAAAATATCTTAACATTATACCATCTCTCTATTCGTAACATGATATTTTCTAAACTTTCATTTTCGAAAACAAAATCGCCATCT
>JADGFH010000428.1 GCA_016743925.1 Labilibaculum sp. | reverse complement strand
GATGTAGAGAATGTAAAATGCTTAATTGTAGGATCTGGTCCTGCAGGATATACTGCTGCAATTTATGCTGCAAGAGCAAATTTAAATCCGGTAGTAATTGAAGGTTTGCAACCAGGAGGACAGTTAACAACAACAACCGAGGTAGATAATTTCCCAGGATATGCTGACGGTGTTACGGGACCAGCTATGATGGCTGATTTAAAGAAACAAGCAGAGCGTTTTGGAACGGACTGTCGTTGGGGTCTGGTAACTGAAGTTGATTTTTCTTCACGTCCGCATAGGTTAGTTGTTGATGGTAAGAAAGTGATTATGGCAGAAACAGTTGTTTTGGCAACTGGTGCTACAGCTAAATATTTAGGATTCCCAACGGAGGAAAAATATATGGGGTCAGGAGTATCAGCATGTGCAACTTGCGATGGATTCTTCTACAGAGGAATGGATGTTGCAGTAGTTGGTGGTGGAGATACTGCTGCCGAAGAAGCTACCTACTTAGCAGGTTTGTGTAAAAAAGTATATTTGATCGTTCGTAAAGATTATTTACGAGCTTCGAAAGCAATGCAAGATCGTGTTGCTCGCACAGAAAACATAGAAGTGCTTTATGAGCATAACACCAAAGAGCTTTATGGCGAAGGTGTAGTTCAGGGAGCTAAGTTGATTAAGAGAATGGGAGAGGCTGATGAAACAGAAGTTGACATTAAAATTGATGGATACTTCGTGGCAATTGGACATACGCCAAATTCAAAAGTATTTGCTGATTATCTTAAAACAGATGAGCAAGGTTACGTGTTAACAGAGCCAGATACAACCAAAACAAATGTTCCTGGTGTATTTGCTGCTGGAGACCTAAAAGATCCTCACTATCGTCAGGCAATTACATCTGCAGGTTCGGGATGTATGGCTGCAATGGATGCGGAACGTTTTCTTGCCGAACAAGAGTAAGCAATTAACAAGCGAATATATTTTACCCGGCTAATTGTAGTCGGGTATTTTTTTTGCCCAAAAAAAACGACATCCTTTCGAATGTCGTTTTTAAATATATGTTTTTTGAACCTATTGGTTGAAAATATCAGCAAATTTTTCGTTGCTATATTTACCATCATTAAGTTTTTTAGCTACTTCTTTAAAAGCATTTACAGTATACTCAACATCTTCTAAAGTGTGAGTTGCAGTAGGAATTAATCTCAATAACAATTGTCCTTTAGGAATCACAGGATACACTACGATAGAGCAGAAAATATTGTAATTTTCTCTCAAATCCATAGTTACTTGAGTTCCTTCAGCTACACTACCCGAAAGATAAACTGGAGTAACAGGAGATTCAGTAACACCGATATTCAATCCAGCTTCAGTTAATCCTTTTTGTAATGAATTGGTTACATTCCAAAGCTTTTCACGTAATTCAGGAGAATTTTTAAGTAATTCCAAACGTTTTAAAGATCCTTCTACGATAGGCATTGGCAATGATTTCGCAAAAATTTGAGATCTCATTGTATATCTTAAGTAAGTACCAACTTCTTCGCTACATGCGATAAAAGCACCGATACCAGCCATTGCTTTCGCAAAAGTACTAAAGTGTAAATCTACTTTATCTTCAACACCGAAATGCTCGATTGCACCAGCACCAGTTTTTCCCATAACACCAAATCCGTGTGCATCATCAACAAGTAAACGGAAGTTGAAATTGTCTTTAAGAGCACAAATTTCATCCAATTTACCTAGGTCACCGGCCATGCCGAATACACCTTCAGTAATAAGAAGTATACCACCACCTGTTTTTTCAGTCCATTTGGTAGCTCTTTCTAATTGCTTGCTAAGATTTTCCATGTCGTTATGTGGATAAACGAAACGTTTTCCAGCATGAAGTCTTAAACCATCCATGATACATGCATGTGATTCTGAATCGTAAACAATAACATCATGACGACTTACTAGAGCATCAATGATTGAAACCATTCCTTGGTATCCAAAATTCAATAGAAAGGCATCTGGTTTTTTAACGAAATCAGCCAATTGAGCTTCTAGCTCTTCGTGGCGACTTGTTTGACCGGACATCATACGAGCTCCCATTGGGTAAGCTAATCCCCATCTTTCAGCTGCTTCAGCATCTTCTTTTCTTACTTCTGGGTGATTTGCTAATCCGATATAGTTGTTCAAACTCCATGTTAGAACTTCTTTTCCACGAAACTTCATTCTTGATCCAATTTCGCCTTCCAATTTAGGAAATGCAAAATATCCATGAGCTTGCTTAGCGTATTGCCCTAGATTCCCTTTTTTTGAGGTAACTTTGTCAAATATATCCACAGTCTATGCTTTTTTTGATATGTTTTTATTGCAACTGTGCAAAAGTAATGTTTTTTGGAATTTTAGCAATTAATTATAAAGAATTGTATAATATGATAGGAAATTATTAAATATTTCGGATGAAAAATATATCTTTGCAAAATGCAAAAAAATAGAGTAGCTGTACCTATGAGAAAATTAGTTTACCTTTTTTTACTTTTCGCCTTTACTTTAGGTGGATGTAGCGAATATCAAAAACTTCTAAAGAGTAGCGACAATCCTTTGAAATATAAAAAGGCTGTTGAATACTATAATTCTGAAGATTATATGAAAGCTGCAACACTTTTTGAGGAGTTGTTACCAATTTATCGAGGAACAAGTAAGGCCGAAACAATCAGCTACTATATCTCATATTGTGCTTATGGATCTGGAGATTATATTGGAGCAGGATATTATTTTAGAAATTTTTTAAAAACTTTTCCTGATAGTCCCTATTCTGAAGAGAGTTTATATATGAGTGCATATTGCTACTATTTGGAATCTCCAAAACCAAGATTAGACCAAACTGCTACAAAAGATGCAATTAATGCATTTCAATTGTATGTTAATCGTTACCCGAATTCGACAAGAATTCCAAAATGTAACGATAATATTGATGAATTACAGGACAAATTGGTTCTTAAATCGTTCTTGAGTGCAAGAAACTATTACGATAGAGAGCATTTTCCTGCAGCAATCGTATCTTTACAAAATGCAATTAAAGATTATCCAGGTTCTTCTTATCGAGAAAACCTGATGTTTATGCTATTTGAGTCTCGATACGAATTTGCAATATTAAGTGTTGAAGAGAAGAAGAGAGAAAGATATAATTTAGCAAAAGAGGAATATTATTCTTTTGTTGATGAATTCCCTAAGAGTGAGTACGCTAAAAGTGCTGAAAAGATGATTGGAAATATAGAATCATACTTAAGTAAGTTTAATACGAATAATTAAAATAGATCTAATTCTTTTATAGTATGGATTACAAAAAAACAAATGCAGCAAGTTCTACAATTACCCGCAACATGACTGAGTTAAGCGCGGAAGTAGGTAATGTGTACGAATCTGTAGTGATTATGGCGAAGCGTTCTAATCAAATTGCTGTAGAACTGAAAAGTGAACTGAATAAGAAATTGCAAGAGTTTGCTTCTTATACAGATAACTTGGAAGAGGTTTTTGAAAATCGCGAGCAAATTGAAATCTCTAAATATTACGAGAGATTACCAAAGCCAGCGTTAATTGCAGTGGAGGAATTTATTAATGGAGATATCTATTATAGAAATCCTGCGAAAGAGATTAATTCAGAAGAGCAAAAAACGAAATAGTTTACAAGTTCCCTTTGTCACAAAAGGGAACTTTTTATTTTTGATCTTGACTTATGTTAAAAGATAAAAATATTATTCTAGGAGTAACAGCAAGTATTGCTGCCTATAAAGCTGCTTCATTAGTACGATTGCTTGTGAAAGAGGGAGCTAACGTTAAAGTGATCATGACAACTTACGCGAAAGAGTTTATTTCGCCAGTTACAATGGCAACTTTGTCTAAAAATACGGTCTTATCTGATTTCTTTAAGCATGACGATGGTTCTTGGAACAGTCATGTTGATTTAGGTATGTGGGCTGATGTTTTAATTGTAGCACCAACAACTGCAAATACAATGGCGAAAATGGCTCATGGTATTTGTGATAATTTGCTTTTAACAACTTATCTTTCTGCTAAGTGTCCAGTAATTCATGCTCCTGCAATGGATTTGGATATGTTTAAGCATCCAGCCACTTTACGCAATATGGAGATTCTAAGATCTTATGGCGATAAGTTTATTGAGCCATCAAGTGGAGAACTTGCTAGTGGACTTCATGGTAAAGGAAGAATGGAAGAGCCAGATGTAATTGTTAAAAAAATTACTGAATTTTTCGAGTCTAAAAAAAAAAATTAACGAATAAGAGAATCCTAATAACTACCGGACCAACTTACGAAAAGATTGATCCGGTACGTTTTATTGGTAATTTTTCTTCAGGTAAAATGGGCTATGCCATTGCCGAAGCGTTAGCAGAACAAGGAGCTAAGATTACCTTAATTAGTGGTCCAACTGCTCTTACTCTTAATAACTCAAATATCGATCGTATTGATGTTGTTTCCGCTCAGGAAATGTACGAGGCATCGAAAAAGTATTTTCCGAACTGTGATGGAGGTATTATGACTGCTGCTGTTGCAGATTTTACACCACTCACAACAGAAGATCGTAAAGTGAAAAGAGGGAAAGAAAATTATTCCATCGAACTAACCCCCACAAAAGATATTGCCGCTTCTCTTGGTAGCATCAAATCAGTAAAACAATTTTTAGTTGGATTTGCATTGGAAACCAATAATGAGGAATTCAATGCTAAATTGAAATTGGAGAAGAAAAACCTTGATTTTATTGTATTGAATTCTTTGAATGATAAAGGAGCCGGATTTCAGCACGATACAAACAAAATCTCCATTATCAACAGAAGTGGAGAATGCAAAAAATATGAGCTAAAGTCGAAAACGGAAGTTGCTAAAGATATTGTGGCAGAATTGATCGCGTATTATGCAGAATAAATGTTGTATCACTTCCGTTTAATTTTTTAACTTTAGCTGTGAACTTTTGAAATCTAATTATGCGAAAACTCTTTATACTATTATTGATCTTTTGTTTGTCTACTCCTTTATTTGCTCAGGAGTTGAGGTGTAATGTTCAAATTGCAAGTCAACAAATTCAAGGAACCAATAAGCAGGTTTTTAGAACGCTTCAGTCTTCCGTTTATGAGTTTATGAATACAACGCGATGGACAGATCATGTATATAGCTATGATGAGCGCATTGAATGTACTATTTTAATTAACCTAACCAGTCAGATTTCTGCTGACGAGTTTAAGGGAAATATGCAAGTACAGATTAGCCGTCCAATTTACAATTCATCTTATAATAGTGTCTTGCTAAATTATAAGGATGATGATGTTCAGTTTAAATATGTGGAATATCAAACCTTAGAGTTTAATGAAGCTACTACGCCAAGTAGTTTAACGGGACTTCTTTCGTATTACGCTTATATTATTCTTGGGCTCGATTACGATACCTATTCGCTAGGTGGGGGAGGTGTTTATTTTTCAAAAGCCGAAGAGATTGTAAACAAAATGCAAAGATCTAATGTGAAAGGTTGGAAGGCTTTCGAAAGTCGAAAAAATAGATATTGGTTAATCGAAAATATTTTAAATAATG
>JADGFH010000427.1 GCA_016743925.1 Labilibaculum sp. | reverse complement strand
GAATATATTATTATAAGATCATTCATACGAATTAAACGTATGTGCAAGTATGCTTACATTAACCATTAAATAAGAAGCCGAAAGTCTTGTTATAAAAATAATTTTGCTCCAAATTTCTTACGAAGTAAAAGCATAAAAAACCCCTTCGGCCAATTTGCCAAAAGGGTTTGCTTCAGTTGTATAGAATACTAATAGATCTCAGATCCTGCTATGATTTAGCAATTAATCGATGTAAAGTTGGAATTATACACTACCATGGAATCATAGGTACTCTGATAATTTTATTTCGATAAACTATCTTTCCTATTGCATAAAACGCCACAGGAAGTAAATAAGGAGTCTACACATGAAGATGACACTAGTGATGCTTGCGAATTCTGGAAAGGGTTTCTTGTGAAATATCTAACATGGATGCAATATGACCTAACCTAGCAACACTTGTAATAGATGGATACATCTTTAACAGCATATCATATTTCTGTTTTGCCGTTAAAAACTTAAGATCATGATTCATTTTATCAACAAAAGCAATTTGTTCCTGCATCTCTAATCTTCCAAATCGTTCCAAATCCGGATGTTTTTCAAATAAAGCTTGTAATTTATTGTAAGTAATAGAAACAACATTCATATCGCTTATTGCTTCAATATTTTCTAATGCCCGTTCTTGTTTATAAAAACTATACCATGAGGTAAATAATGAATATTCAACATAGATCCAAGTGGTAACATCTTTACCATCCAGGTGATAGTACGATCTCGCAGTACCATCGCATGAAAAAAATAATTTGTCACAAACCGAAGCCATACTCAGTAACAAATCCCCCTTCTTTATTTTCTGAATTTCACAATCTCTTAGAAGTTCATTTTTGGCATCTTTACTTAACGGGATATAATACTCTATATAAGAAATAAACTGTTCTATCATTTAGTCAAATTTGTTTTATTAAGAACAGCAGATAAATACGATATTATCTACCATTAGTGACAACAAATTTAACTAAAAAACATCTTTATTAGATAAAATTATACGGAGATAATTCCACACATTAATTAAATAATAGAAGCTCATTTTTATTGAAACCATCAACTCATTTACATTCTCAATCTATCTTATTTCATCAAGCTGCAAATCACCAAGAACATTAGGTTTACTCACTATTTTCCCTTTCTCATCCAATACTATTAAACAAGGCGTTGAGTGAATATTAAAATCTTTTGCTGCCTGA
The DNA here is from genome assembly GCA_016743925.1 of Labilibaculum sp. Taxonomy (GTDB): domain Bacteria; phylum Bacteroidota; class Bacteroidia; order Bacteroidales; family Marinifilaceae; genus Labilibaculum. Next base: position 4,342 of record JADGFH010000427.1, on the reverse strand, counting down.
CTTTCCCATTTCTTAAAATCGCACAATACAGGAAAATTTGGCTTCAACTGATCTAAAACCTTTTCTAAAGCTTGCCTCTCCTTGTCAAGACTAACGGTAATAAGCTGCCAACCTTGTTTCTCCGCTTCAACATACCATTTTTTAAATTGTGGCATTAATTGCAAACAATGAGGACACCATGAGGACCAAAACACTACCAGATTCTTCTCTCCTAAATTATCTTTCAAATTGAATAATTCACCCTTTAAATTTGGCAATAAAAGGTTCGGTGCAATTTTCCCAATACTCATTTGTTCGTATTTCTTCAAACGGACCTGTAATTCAGATTCTGATCCTTCCATTTCACAATTAGTTCCTAAGCTAGCGTATATATCAGCAACATGAACAATCACCTCATCTAAACCAAATCGTTCGAACTCTTTCAATAGAAATTCAACCACAAATTTCCCAACCTTTTCATTTGCCACTGCAAAAGGTAAAATCTGCTCAACAGCCACCTTAAATTCTTCTTCTAACTGCTTTCGATTTAATCCACGTTGATTATACAAGCCCAGAAAATCCTTAAGCTTATTTGTAAGAATATCCGAATTGATTAATGCTGTTTGTTGCCAGTTCACTTTAGCAAACCAATCAGGTTTCAACTCATCCTTCTGATCTTTGAAACTAAGTTCAGCTTTTAGCTTAGGCTTTACATCAGCCATAGCATAATCAAAAGCCATGCTTTCTTCTGGGATAGTTCTTATAAAATCATGAAATAACGCTTGAACATTGTTGTATTCCCTTACCGCCTGTTTATGAAATTCTGTACCCTTATCGTACCAAACTGTTATAGGTTTCAACATTTTTATTTTTTGGAACATTTCATCCCTCTTTTTCAGATATTTGAACCAAATTTTATTTTCTCTTGATTCAACCACTTTAAGATGATTTGGCATAGCTGCAAAATCGCTTAAAAACCTGATTCGCTTTTCGTTTACAAGAAAAGAAAATGCATTTAATCCCTGATTGATGTAATACATACCGGGCTCGAATTTCCCAGTAAAAACCAGATGATTATTAATACATTTGGCACTATCAATTTTAATATGATTGTCCCCACTTATTTTCTGTAGATACATGTATCCTTTAGGAGCATTTTGTAACTCCAATTCAATACTTTGTTGAGCTTTGGCATTTATAGATACCGCCATCAACAGAACAAATACCAATCCGATAATTCTTACTAACATACTCTTACTATTCTAGACAATTCAATGACAAGCCAACTCCCTATAATTACTTCTATGAAAATATTAAGCAACTATAGGAGTTAGATTTAATTAGGATATTCCTTAGGATTAATCAATATCTTTTACACAACGAAAACCAACTACATACCCCTGACCAAGCGGTGAATAACCAGAACGTATCGTACTTGCCATACCTTCCTTAGATCTCATTAACCAGCTACTTCCTTTTAAAACTTTATGAATTCCACTTGAAGATCCTTGTGGATTCTCATAAGGACTATCATCAAAATAATCCTCCCTATACCAATCAGAAGTCCACTCAAACAAGTTTCCAGCCATGTCCAACACACCGTATGGAGAAGCACCTTTAGGTCTTGACCCAACTTCTCTGGTTGTACCTCTACCACATCCTGGCCCCATCGTTTGCCCATCTACTTTTTGATTCATAACAGCCAATTCGCAAGAAGGTTCTTCATTTCCCCATGGAAAAATTCTCCCATCGGTACCTCGAGCAGCTTTTTCCCACTCTGCTTCGGTTGGAAGACGTTTTCCCTGAGACTTGCAATAAGCCTCGGCCTGCGCAAAATTCACACAATTCACAGGATGATTTGCATTCCAGCTCATGCCAGCATTACAACCTCCACCAGCATACAAATCTGTGCATTCATTATTCTTAAGACATTCGTTGTATCGCTTATATGTCACCATATATTTATCAATCATATATGCTTTCAGAAAAACCTTATGAGCAGGTTTTGCCTCTTCCAAACAAGTTATTTCATCCTCGTGATCACAGCCCATTAGAAATTCACCTTCTGGAACTAAAACCATTTCATTGTAATCTATTTTCTGAGCAAATACATTTGTACTTATCAGAATGGCAAACAAAATACTAGTTAGTATATACTTTAATTTATTCATTTCGACCTATAATTTGTATTGATAATTCTTTCTATTCACTACTAATTTATACTACTTAACAGATTTTGCACATCTAAAACCAATTGCGATACTATAATCTGTTGGTTCGTATGGGAACCGCCCGGTAGTTCTTAACTCATAACCTGAACGGCTAAAAAAATCACCACCCCTGGTTGTTTTAAACGAACCAGAAGTAGGACCTTGTGGATTTTTCTTCGGACTATTATCATAATAATCAACACCATACCAGTCGGCAGTCCATTCCCAAAGATTCCCTGCCATATCCATAGCTCCATAAGGTGAAGCACCCTTAGGTTTGGAACCAATATTTAAAGTATTACCAGTACCGCAACCTAAATAACCAGCATTAGCTTTATCCATTACGGCCAAATCAGGTGATGGCTTTTCATTCCCCCATGGATACAAACGTAAATCTGTTCCACGTGCTGCTTTTTCCCATTCAGCCTCAGTTGGTAAACGCTTTCCTAATGATTCACAATATTGTTTTGCCTGGTGCCAAGTCACTCCATTAACAGGAAATTTTTCAACTCCTTCCCAACCATAGTTCAATGCACCTCCACTTGCTGGCTTATTAATTTTTCCAGCATCCACTGCCTTTTGAAACTTTTCAAAGCTCACTTCATATTTATCGATCTCAAATTCATCCAAATAGACTGTATGTAATTTCTCTTCTGGAGAAAATGGACAGGATGAATCATTTTTATCCGTGCACCCCATTTGAAATTCTCCAGCGGGTACTCGTACCATGTCAGCAGGTGTTTCTACTGGAGTCGGTTTAACCTCTTTGTCAGCGTTACTCTTGCTACAAGATTGATTGAATAGACTGAAGAATAATACAGCACCTAAAAATGCGTATCTACTAAATAGATCATAACAGTTTCTCATAAATTATTTTTGTTTTTGATGAATTTCAACCACTTAAGTGACAAAATTGAGCTCAAAAGTTTCATCACTTAGCTGTTGAAATATTAGTTGTTTTTGTACTTGCTTATTTTGATGACTTCACACATCTAAAACCAATTGCAATACTATAATCAGTAGGTTCATATGGGAATCGACTGGTTGTTCTTACCTCATATCCATGTCTGCTGAAAAAATCGCCTCCTCTGCATGTTTTGTGTGTACCATTCTTAGGGCCTTTAGGATTTTTTTTAGGGCTTCTTCCATAATAGGTTACATCGTGCCAATCGGCAGTCCATTCCCAAAGATTTCCTGCCATATCCAATGCCCCATAGGGTGAAGCACCTTTAGGTTTTGATCCTACATTCATTGTATTTCCTGTGCCACATCCTAATTGTCCTGCGTTCGGTTTATCCATTACAGCCAGGTCGAAATTAGGTTTTTTATTTCCCCATGGATAAGTTCTTAGATCTGTACCACGAGCGGCTTTTTCCCATTCTGCTTCCGTTGGCAAACGTTTCCCCTCCCACTCACAAAAAGTTTTAGCTTGGTACCAGGTTACTCCATTTACAGGAAATAAATCTACTCCCGGCCATCCATAGTTTAAAGCTCCTCCCACTTGCGGAGGAATACATTCTCCTGCATCAACACATTTTTGATACCTTCGAAAAGTAACTTCATATTTGTCAATTTCAAATTCATCCAGATATACACTATGTAATTCTTCATCATAAGCATAGGCACAAATCGGATCCTTTTTCATAGAGCAACCCATTTGAAACTCACCTGCAGGAACCTTTACCATTTCTGCATCTTTTATGTCTTGAGCATTAACTGTAAAAGCAACAATGTACAGTAAGCAAACTGACAATAAATATTTCATACAATTCATCATATTTATTTTACCTAGCATATTCTTTAAATTCATGTTTTTTCAATTATTCTATAGAAAAACTTTCTACAACAAATCTATATATGGGTGATGACAATCCATTTGACAATTGTCAAAAAATGAATTTCAAGTCATATTTTAAAATCAAATAAATGACTACGTCCTTCGGGTGGAATCTTGAACTAAGTACAAAAAGGGGATAAATTGCTTTTCTTCGCCAATGGAGATAAGGATGATGATATCTTTCAAAATAATATTACCTATGGTCTTATTTTTGTTCTTAATATTTTACATACTTTTTTTATCATCTCCCCATCAAACTCTCCTGCATCTACGCAATAATCGTGAGAATAAAAGTGATCACCACGCAATTTGCTGC
>JADGFH010000426.1 GCA_016743925.1 Labilibaculum sp. | reverse complement strand
ATTAACTGGTTTACGACGAACTGGCATAGTCATACATCTAGCACCACCACCACCACGAGGTAATTCAGAACCGTCAATGGTAATTACATATTTATCGTAATCAGAAAGTTCTACTTTGTGGCGAATAATATCTTTAGCACGAATAATTTCAAAACCATTTTTGTTCATTTCTTCCATCGTGTGAATATTTCTACCATATCCTACAACTTTTCCTGGTCCAATAGCAAAAAAGTTAGCACCACTATGCCATTGCTCTCTTTCTTGGTTCCAAGGATCATTATTACCTCCACAGTAAATAGGCTTTAAATCCATACCTAATTTTTTAAGGGCTTGCAATAAATTGTTTTCGCGTTTGATATTTAAAACTTTACCATTCTCAATTGTGATGTGAACAGTTTGGTATTTGTTTGGACGAATAATTAGTGGCTCATAAACCATACATTTATCTTTGTCCAATAATGTAAACACCATATCCAAGTGAATAAAAGATTCTGGATGACTTGGTAATTCCTGAACTAAGACATGACGTAAACTTTTATCCTTTTGCGTTAGTAATTGAGCCAAAATAAAATCAATTCCTTGTGTTGTAGTCCGAGTTCCGTTTCCAATAATCAAGATATCATCTCTGGCAATTAATACATCACCACCTTCAATCATACAATTTGGATCCATTGCTGGATTTTCAATTGGATTAACAGTCTTGGTTTTAAAACCAGGAGTATAATCAAAAATAGCCTGCATAATAAGTGATTCTCTATCGCGAACACCATTGGCCATTTTACCAATTAAAACTTCATCAAGAACCGACATCGAAGCATCTCTTGTAAAGAAAAAATTATGTAACGGACGCAAAGAATAACGCTCCTCACTTAGAAATTTTGTAAGGTTATCACGTTTTAATGGAACACCCTCAATTAATAAAGATGCCAAATCTTTCGGAGTTTGCTCTAATAGAAAATCTTTTATGCAGTAAGTATTTCCTTTTACTGCAATTTGAGGTTCCATTGCGCAAATCTTATCTATAATAGTTTCTTTTGCTTTCTCACCTGCTAATACATTAGCCAAAAGATCTTTTACCTGATAAGTTTCTGCAATTTCGCCAAGAACACTACTTAATTGTTTGTATTCGTCTCTCGCTACAGCCAGATTCAAAATATCGCTATAAAGCGCTCTTTCGGCATTTTCAGGAGTCATATTTTCAACTTCTGAACCTGGGGTATGAAGAATTACACCTTCTAATTCTCCAATTTCCGATCTAACATCTAATTCTACATATTTTGTCATACCGATCTAATAAAGTGTCGTTAGTCTTTGTTGTTTGTTCTCAAAAAAATAGATTTTTCGATTTGCAAATGAAGTAAAAATTTAGTGCATAGAAAAGGATTGCGTTAAGTAAATTTCACTTTTACTTAAATGCTGCTGAATCGATTCAAATCATGATAAATAGATCTTTTTAATCTTTGCTGTTAACGTTAGTGATTATGTAAATATAAATCAATTACAAGAAATGAAAATTAACTTTTTTAATAAACTATTTTGTTAGCGCGTAACCAAATTAAATCTTCCGCTGTTGCAGAAGTATAATTAGATCAGGCTTTTCGCTATTACTCTTCGATCATTCTTCACTGTGGGGTATCGACTACAATCCTTAACACAAATGCATAAGTGTAATTTTATTGATGTAAGTTAGACTATATTTCTATATAAGATCAATTCACTTAAAGATAAGAAAGTTTATCTTTGAATAGGAATGGGGGAGAGTTTTAAAATATGGATTTTTGTATTGTTTGTTTTTGCGTTCGCTAATGTGAAAACTGCAAATGGAAGTATAATTATTCGTGAGAATCTAATTCAGGATACGATCGTTTTTTTAGATTCTAATTTACACGTTAACCTTGATGAAGTAAAGATTAGTAAATATAAAAAAAGGAAACGAAGACATTACCGAAGTACCCGTAAATATTGGCGAACCGTTAGAAATATTCGTATTGTTTACCCATATGCAAGAGCTGCAAATGTAACTATTACAAAATTAACCAACGAGTTAGGTTCAATTGATAGTAAAAAGCAACGACGAAAATTGATTCGAAAAGAGTACAAAGGATTAATGAAGGAGTACAAAAAAACCATAATGAAACTGAAAATTTCGCAAGGAAAGCTACTCTTGAAATTAATAGATCGGGAAACAGGAGGAACCAGTTACGATCATCTAAAAGAATTGAAGGGATCTTTTACTGCGATATTTTGGCAATCGGTTGCTACAATGTTTGGTTCATCTTTAAAAGCAGAATATGATCCATTAGGTGATGATTGGATGGTAGAAGAAATTTTGGATCGCATGAAAAATAATGAATTAGATCCACCCAGTAAATTGCCAATAAAGAGAATTAATTAGTCTTACTTTTCAAGTATTTTTCCATTCTTTCATCATAGAGTTGAGATTTATCTATGTAATCTTCGACTTTCTTTGGATCCGATTCATCAATTAACTTTTGAACTTCTAAAAAAGCATCTTCCTTTTCTTGTTCAATACTCATTCGATATACATTAAGAATTTTTTCGAGTTTAGTTTCCCAAGTATACGTTTTAGCAATAACAAAATAAGCAATGAAGCTAAGTAGCCAACTAAATATCAGTAGGTAACTATTAGATAATTCAGGTAAGAATAATAGTGGAATTAATAGAAAAATGATCGGACTAAGAGCAGCGATACAAAATATTGAAATAACTAAATTGTTATAATATTGAGAGAAGTGCGTCAGTTTTTTCTTTTTCCATAAATAAAAAAAGGACCAATTAAAGAACAAGTTTATGGAAATAGAGAATAAAGGTAGCGCAGCTTCGTTAGCAGCATTTAAGCTTAAAAAGATCCCAATAAAAAGTGCTAGGTTCGAGAAAATAAATGGATAAATATGGTTTTCACCAACATCTTTTGTATTACGATTCTTCATAGAGATTTTTCTACTGGTAAAAAGCCATTGGCTAGTTATTGCGTAACCAATTGCTGTAATTTAAAATTCTTATAGTGCCATGATGGTTTTAACTACATTTTCTGCTCCTTCTCCTATTTGAGCAATTGTTGCATCGAGCATATAACAGGGTGTGGTAACGAGCTTATTTTCTTTGTCGAAAATAATTTCTCCATGGTTTGTATTCACATGTATTGCTCCCATTTGTGTTATTGCTTCAGCAGTATCAGCATCCTGTCCTATTGTAACTTCTACAGATCCAAGAATTTTTGCAATAAGAGCTGGAGCAATACAAAGAGCTCCAATTGGTTTTTTAGCTGAGTGCATTTCTTTTAGTGCATTTTCTACATCTGGGTTAACCTGACAATCAGGTCCATTAAATGCGAATGAACAAAGATTTTTAGCGACTCCGAAACCACCAGGAAATAGGATTGCATCAAATTCATTTAAATCTGTTACATTTCCTCTTGCAATACGCGCAGATTCAATTAAAACATTCCTCTTTTCAGGCATTTCCTCACCTGTTAAGTGGTTAATAACGTGGTGCTGATCGATGTTAGGAGCAAACAATTGATATTCGCCGCCATTTTTTGCAATGGCATACATGGATAGTGTTGCTTCATGAATTTCAGAGCCATCATAAACACCTGATCCAGCAAGAATAACCGCAAATCTTTTCTTTGATTCCATTTTAAAATGCTTTATTTTATTGTTCAAATTGTTTCGCAATTTACTGTAAATTGATAATCGAATAGAACTCTATTTTTTTGATCAAAAATAAGATATGAAGTCAAAACGATTATTCGTAGCAATAAAGATAGCCAATACGAATCAAATTCAAGAAATTTTTCGACAAGTTGGGCTCGATTTAAGTAAAGAAAAAATTAAGTGGGTGGATCCTAAGGGGATTCATATTACTCTTTTTTTTATTGGGAATAAAAGTGTTGATGAGATTCCTAATTTAATTAACAAATTGAAAAATGTTGCAGGGGAATTTAACGGCTTTAATCTGATTTTAAAGAAAATGGGAACTTTTCCTTCATTAGATCGTCCGCGGATATTGTGGATAGGAATAAATACCCATCAAATTCTATTTGACTTGCAAAAAGAGATTCATTTAAACCTTGAAAGAATTGATGCTGTAGAAACTTATAAATATACACCTCACCTTACCATTGGCAGGATAAAGGGTGGTGTTAAAAAACCGGAGAATATTAAATTGGCACTTGCCAAGTGGAACGAATGGGAGGGAGATGAGATTTTAGTTAAGGAATTTGTTCTGATGGAGAGTCATCTAAGCAGTCTTGGTCCTGAATATGAGATTATTGAGATCTTTCATTTAAAAGAATAAAATATTATTTTCACAGAAATAGGGATCTTATTCCCTTTGTTTAGTCATTTTTTCGTTTTCATCTCTACAAGATTTTTTAAAATTGCGGATTAGATGTAAATTTGGGCTACTAAAAATATAATAAGATATGATTACGATAGAAACATTAGTGTTTAATCACTGGCAAGAAAATACATACATATTACATGATGAAACGGGAGAAGCAGTATTAATTGACTGTGGTGTTTTCTTTGATGATGAAGGAAAAAAACTGATTGATTTTGTTGAGAAAAAAGGACTTAAACTTGTGAAGCAGTTGAATACTCATTTGCATATCGATCATGTTTTGGGAAATCAATTTATGAAAGATCAGTTTGGTTTGCTTACTCATGCTCATAAAGATGATGAGTTTTTGCTGGCTGAAGCGCCAAATTATGGGGTTCGTTTAGGGCTTGAAAATGTTGTTGAACCTCCAGCAATTGGGCAAGCTATAAAGGATGGTGATGTAATCAAATTTGGAAATTCTGAACTGAAAGTACTGCATATACCAGGCCATTCTCCAGGTCACGTTGTTTTTTATAATGAAGATCAAAAGTTTGTAATTGCAGGTGACGTAGTGTTCCGTGAAAGTATTGGTCGTACAGATCTTCCTTATGGAGATTTCGATCAATTAATAGAAGGAATCATAACAAAATTACTTGTTTTAGATGATGAAGTTGATGTATATCCGGGGCATGGACCTGCAACAACAATTGGTCACGAACGGTCTAATAATTTGTTTTTAAAAGGATTGAGCTAATTCAATTAAAATAATTTACAACCCCTCTTATCAGAGGGGTTTTTTTATGGACTTAATTTTGATGAAAAGAGACAAGAATCATGATATATGTCATGTTTGTATTAGTCTATAAAACAATTTGTTAAGGAGAATTGAAAATCACTTAAGCCATGTTAAAAAACAATGGTGGAATTCACTGTTTTACTTCTAGGAAATATAAATCTTTTGCTATTTTTACAATCACAAATATTTTAAACAACAACTAAATATTAATATAGTATGGCAAGCGAAAAGTTTGTTTCCCGTCACATTGGGCCTCGCAATGGCGATATCAAAACCATGTTGGAAACTGTTGGCGCATCTTCAATTGATGCCCTGATTGAAGAAACAATTCCTTCTGATATTAGAATGGAGAATGCTTTAGATTTACCTGAAGCTCTTTCTGAGTATGAATATTTTACGAAGATTAAAGGAATTGCTGCTAAGAATAAACTGTTCCGTACATTTAT
>JADGFH010000425.1 GCA_016743925.1 Labilibaculum sp. | reverse complement strand
GAATAATGGTGTACGATAGAACTTCAAATGGTTTACCTTTTAAATGTGATTCTTGTATTTCAATTCATGTCGAATTTGTTTATAAGGATGTCATAATCACATCGTTAGATGAATTCTAATGATTTGCTCTTTCCAAATGATGTTAATTCTAAGTAGTTGAAATTTTAGATTCTAGCAATTACTTCGGAAGTCTATAGGGCTACAAACAATCCGGAATTTATTACCAAATTATTAATTCCACTATTGGGATGCTTAAAATTGGCATTGCTGATGTGTCTATATCCTGGGCGAATATCTAAATATACATTTCTCATAAATCGGATATTGATTCCTCCAAAAAAGCTGCTGGAGAAAATAAAACCATCAGCTTGCCTTGTTGGTGTTCCAGATACGTAGTGAGGGCCAGTGCTGGCACCTATATAAATGCTAAGAAAATCTCGAAGCATATTTTTTCTTGCCACTAATCCAATATTCAATCCGTATTCATATCCATCAGTTCTTTCCACCGCATGGTTTTTTAATCGATAGGAGGTGACATTGTATTGTGGTTGTAAAAGTAGATCTAGAGCCATAGTTCTACTTCTGGATAATGTGTGGTAATATTGCAACTGAAAGAAAAACACTTCGTAGAAATAATCAACGCCTAATCCGGAATCTTCATCAACGTCTAAAAAATCAGCTATTATTCTTGCATCATCTTCATTGATATTAGCTAATGCCATACCAAAATTTTGGCCACCATATCCAACATTAAAGCCAAGTTTGTTCTTTTTGTTTTTAAAAATAAAATCTTGTGAGTATGAAAATTCACAAATTGAAAGAAGGAAAAAAAATAACCCAATAGACTTTCCAACTACACGTAAAAATCTGTTCATAACTATTAAGTTTTAATTGTAAATATTTTGATTTAACCAGAGAATATTACTTTAATTCCACTGATTCTATTTAAGTTACAATAATGTTTGTTATTTGACAAGAACAAATTGACAGATGAAATACTACTTAATTTTATTTAAACAAGGAAAATTCAAATGTTGCCCATATTTTATTACTTTCGCCTTTAATCAAATAACATTTCTATGAAAAATATTACAGGTCGTTGGACTTTTAACGAAGATTTTGGATTTGGTAAAGACGAGGGCTTTGCTGAATTTACCCAAACAGGAGAAAGTATTACAGGAGTTGTTGTTTATACAGAGCGAATTGAAGGTGAAACTCCTTTTCGAGTGCAACAAGATGTTGAAGGATCTTTTGATGGCAGTAATTTGAAAGTTACGGGTACGAAAGTTGAATTGTTAGATGTTGAAAACGAATTCGAGTACCATTTGGATACTTGGGAAGGTGTTTTGAACACTAACAATCAGATTGTAGGACATAGTTACGACAACAAGGAATGTTTTGGTGTGTTTGTAATGTCTCCGATCGAATTGTAAAAACATTTTATTTCAATAAGCATAAAAAGATCGATACTACTTGTCGATCTTTTCTTGTTTTTACGAGTGCTAATCTGATCTAAAATAGCAATATTAAGCTTGTTTAGTTCATGATATTGAAAATCGCTATAGCGAATAAAAAGAATCTTAAAAAGCGAAATAAGCCAAACAAAAGATACTTTCTAAAGCTAAAATTGATGATTCCAGAAGCCATACTTACCATTGAGAATGGTAAAGGAAGTAAGGCTCCAACAACAATTAAAAAACCACCCCATTTTCTTATGTTGACGATGTGCTTTTTCATTCTGTTCTCAATTACTTTTTTTACAGCAGGGATTGTTAAAATTGTTTTACCGATAAAATAGGATATGCACCCTCCAATATATGAGAGTAAAGCTAGAAGGGATAAATAAAGTACTGGTTCGGGTAAGGTCTTAACCCAAGCAATGAATAATTCGGGAGGTATTAAACCTAGAAAAGATTCTGAAGCAAAAAAGAGCGAGAATAAACTAACACTTGAATAGTTTTTAGTTGTTTCTTCAAAAAGAGTATGGAAATCTAATACGTAATGTTCCAGCAAAAGAGCTCCTCCAATAAGTAAGAATAATGGCAGTATTGCTTTTTTTATATTCTTCCCTAAGAATTGATAAAAGCCGGTATATGAATAATACTGATGAAGAAGTTGAAATCTAGACTTCCTGTTTTTTTGTGTAATTGGTGTTTTCATTTCTTAATATTCTTGTTTTATAGATCTAGCAGCATAATAAACAATAGTCCTGCATTGTTTTATACAAATCGATTTAATGATTGGAATGCACTTTATTTCTATTCTGTGTGCACGAATACTAACCTTAAGTAGTTTTGTCCAATAAAAGTTGGAGAATTCTATTACTAGATTAAGTAAGATCTAATTTGAAAGGAATTCTTGAAAATAATGCATCTAGGCCTGTGGGGGCGGGGAAACAATGTTTCTGGCATATTGAAAGTGCTCTGAATAACTATAATAATAAAACGAAGCACTTGCTAATAAATAAGTTTGATTCGCTTCTAAAATATTTAGTTCTTCCCCGTCTATATTCTCATTTTCTGGTGAAATATCTTCAGCCTCAGGCATCGAATCAGCAAATGATTCGATACTATTTTCCTGATCGTTCTTACTTATTTGTTGCATGACTGGCATCACTACAAATAAAATAGCCAAGATTAATAATAATACAGACTGATTTTTCATATTTCTATTTTCGAATAGCAAATGTATAAAAAATAACCATTCGTTTGATTGATTTTTATTGCTTGAAATGTTAATGTTCGTTATAAATTTTAATTCATTCTCTAATAGCTTAATCTTTCGCCTCTTTACTTACACTTGTAATATTAAAAAAATCTAAAAGTAGGGTTTTTCCCCATACGAAGTAGGTATCGTCCTGTTTTCATTAGTTTCAGTAGGCTGTAGTTTTGTAAATAAAAAAAGAAACATGCAGATCAAAAGAAATAGTAAGCCAGGTGAGAAGATTTTAATTCTTGCAGATTTTTCGGAAGGAAATTGGAAGGCAATTCAATTTGCCATGAAGCAGCTTTACCAATCAGGTTCTGAAATCTGTATTGTGCAAACATGGCAAAAATCAAATTTTGGATTTTCTATGGTAAGAGATCTTGCTCCAATTCTTCAAAACATAGCCGTAAACGAGTTAGAGGGAATGAAAACTAAATTATTGAAGCATTACGAGCTACAAGATTCTCAAATTAAACTATATCCTTTTGAAGGCGATTTGCTCTCTTTTTTTAAAAGTGAAACATTTCTTAATGAAAAATGGCATGTTGTAATGGCTCCCGGTGAAGACTCTTGTAAGCTATCATCTAATCCAAGAATTGCAGAAATTATTGATGATATAAAGCAGCCATTGTACATTCTAACTGGAGAGAATTCAAATGCAGAAATAGATGATGTTAATGTCTTTACCACTTCCGTAAAACCGTCTGTATCGGTTCTGTCTAGTTTGGCTAAAATAGCTTTGAATAAAGAAATTGTATTTCGAGTTTACCTCGATTCCAGTACTTATTCTGTATCTATAATAGAAGCTTGTAAAAGATTGTTTTCAAAGGAATGTAAAAGTTCATCTTTACAGTTTTATGAATCTGAAAATTCGGCTAACCAACAAGGGTTGGAAAATTTACCACGAGGGCATGGACAAAGAGTTATTGTATTTGATGAGAATTATCAACGCAAGTACAATACAAAATTAAGATCGTGCATTGATTCGTGGTTTATACGAAGTAAAGGAATATGTGTAGGGAATTCTTAAATAGTATGCTATGAAAGTTCGAATGTTAAAAAGGATTTTAGTTCCAATTAGTTTAGCTGGTGATGGAGAAAGTGCTTTCAGACAAGCTCTGTTTTTCAGAAGAAGATTATCATCTAGAATTACATTACTCCACGTAATTCAGCCAAGCTTGCGATTAACGAATGTGATTCAAACAGATTTAGATAAAAGTCTACAGGCTAGAGCTATGGTTCGCTTGGTTCGTTTTGTAAAGATCCATTTTAAGGGGAAAGTTCCTGAGAACATGGAATTAAGAGTCGAAATAGGCCAACATGTTTCAATTATAAATGCAATAGCGAAAGAAGAAAAATTTGATTTGATAATCATTAATAAGAATGAAAAAAGACAAGGCATTGCAGATAAATTTCGGAAACATAGTGCGGAAAGAATAGTGGGTGAATCAATATGTCCCGTATTAACTGTAAAACATCAGTGGACGAATAGGGGAGTCAGGGATATATTGGTTCCTATTGATATCGTTCGAAAATCTAGAGATTTATTGGAATGGGCAGTGTTTTTAGGACAGATGCTAAATGCCCGAATACATCTTCTTACCGCCTTAACCGTAAAAATTGATTTGGAAAGAAGCCTTGCTTATAAAAAGGCTTATTTAATGAAGGAGATAATTGAAAAAGAGGGACTGGAGTGCAAAGTTTCTATTGAAGTAAGAGAAGTGGAAAATCGTTTGGAGGCACTTATTATGGGAGCAAAAAATCAAGTTGTAGATCTTATTTTGGTCCAAGGTCATCAGGAAATGATGTTTAGCGATGGTCAGGCAGAACGGTTACATATCGAATTTTTGCATAAATCAGTAAAGCCAGTAATGTGTTTAGGTATTGATATAGAAAGTATTTTTTCTGATTTACTTGGCTCTGGAAATACAAAACCGGGAAGATATGAGAAAAGGAATTTAACAAATGCTATTGGATTGAACAATTGAAACAAACAACAAATCAAAAATAAAAAGTCAAAAGGGTATCGTCACAGTATTTATTAAAGGGAATGGGTTAGTGGCTGATACCAAAGGAAAGCTTTACGAAAAACAATTAAAATAGTGTAAACATAGTTAGATCGTAATTGCTTTCCTTCTTTGACTTTTGCCAATATTATTACCTAATAATATTATGGCTTTGCGAGAATTAGTTTTTCAAGTATTCTTTTCCCTTAAAAAGCTTAAGCATATTATTTGTAAATTTGTTCTTCATTCAAAAATGGCACTTTTAACAAATGCATTAAGTATATGCGGATAAAGAAAAATTTTTTCATCAAACAAAAAATTGTAATTGTATTATTACTCTTCAGTTTTGTTGCTTTTGCAGGAATCATTTACACCTTTCGTACAAGTGCCAATCTAGATGCTCAGCACATTCATTTGGTGGAATCTTCGGAGAAAATAGAAATAGAAGTTTTTAATGCTAGAATAAAACTTAATGAATTTTTGGATGGAAATACTGCAATTAAGAAAGGCTCCATTCTTGAATGTTATACCAAATCTAAGGAGTACATCAAGGATATTGAACAGATAACCGCTAAGCCTGACACTTTAAAATTAGATAAGGGAAATCAATTCCGCTATCAACTCTCTATACTAGATTCATCCATTGCACAGCTCGAAAAGATTGTTCAATTAAGGATAAGCCAACAAGGAAGTGGTTCAAGTTTATTGGAATCTTATCGTAATTTCATTCTCAAATTTAACGAGTATGAAAAAAGCTTGCATTCCTATATCAGCGATAGCAATTACCTCTTAAAAAGAAAGATTTTCATTTTACTGACTGCCATTTTTATAATTCTAATAATTAGTTTGATTTTGATAGTTCGTTTAATGAATTC
>JADGFH010000424.1 GCA_016743925.1 Labilibaculum sp. | reverse complement strand
CACTTGTGCAAACTCTTTTTTTTTTCATTTTTTATTTTTTTTGATTCAGAATTATCCCGATTTTGCACGGGTTTCAGAATGAGATGATTGCCTTAGAAAAATCTTTTTTTAATTTTTTATCACAAAATCAGTAAAATGTGGTAAATTAATAGGAGAACTTTGAAATCTGAAAAACGAATTACTATGAAGAAAGCAAAAAAGGAATATTCAAATGGTGTAGTTACGGTAGTATACGAATCAGAATTATGCATTCATTCAGAAATTTGCTTTAAAGGATTGCCCGATGTTTTTCAACCAGGAACACGTCCTTGGATAAAGGCGAAAGGAGCAAGTACCGAGGAAATTATTAAGCAAGTACAGAAATGTCCGTCAAGAGCTCTTTCGTTTTATATGAATAGTGGTGATGAGAAAGAAAATACAGGTCCTATAAAAGCTATTGAAACAGGACAAAAGGTAGAAGTTTTTAAAGATGGACCAATAATGATGGAAGGTCCTATAACGCTAATTGGATCGGATGGACATCGGGAAGTACTTGGGAACCCTTGTTATTTTTGTAGATGTGGAGCTTCGAAAAATAAACCATTCTGTGATGGTTCGCATAAGGATATTGAATTTAAGGAATAAAAAAAAGCACCTTTTGAAGGTGCTTTTTTTTTATTCTGTTTTGTGAATGATTGTTGTCCTGGTTATGGAATAAACAGCAAAGAAACCAATGGCTCCATTGGAGATGTTTGATGTAATATTACCCGGAGGACCTGAAAACATAGATTGTCCATCGTCCATTTCTTGGAACTGACTTATAAAATCGTAATATCCTTTACCTATAGCATAGGTCTCGAGTGTAATTTTATCTAGGTTAGTAAGAATTTCATCAGGTTTCGATTGGTTAAATTCTCCCACATCAGCACCTTTAGTTAATTCCCCATTAAAATAGGTGTCCTTTTGTACCAATACTTCTGTTATTGTATCATCCACAATAACATCATTAATCTTGCAAGCATAAGCATAAAAGTCTTCCGTATCAATGTTGTCTTTCATATAAAGCGATAACAACCAGAATTCACCATCATCGTCATCTGTTTCGTGATCTGCATCGAAATGTAGTTTTAGCGAATCAACAGCATATGGTTCCTTCATTGTCGAACTTGCTAAATAATCTTCAATTGTCCCATCTTTATCTATGTCAATATTACCGATCGACAAGGAATAGGTTTTGCCAGCTTGTCCAGCAAACGCAACATTACTTTCGTAATAGCCTGGCTCCTTTTCGGTATATGCATACGTGTGATTTCCATCATTCACAGTAACGGTTGCATTGGTGACAGCTATAGCTTCTTTTGCATAAAATACATCGCTCGATTCTTTTAATTTCACAATGTGCTTTTTAAGATCTGAAGTCACATTAGCCTCAACAGACAAACGTGTTTCTCCGCTTTCTAATTCCACATTCATTTCTTCGGTGCAGGCTGTTATCGATAGCATTACAGCTATAATATATAGGTATTTCATATGTTTATATTTTTCAAGTTTTTGCCATATGGAACTCTCCTTAAAATCATCTTCCGGTGCTTGGAAATCTTTACTCATGGCTCGTTTCATTGCTTAGAATTTAAAGTTATAGGTTATCGATGGAACAAATGTAAAGAGGTAAGTTTTCTTGGCTTTAATAACTTTCGGGTTATCTTCATCTTGGTTGAAAGAGATATACCATGGATTTTTTCGTCCATAGGCGTTGTATAATGAGAAATTCCATTCCCCTTCCCATTTCCTATTGGGTTTCTTTTTATTCTTTAAGGTTAAGGCTAAATCAAGACGGTGATTATCTGGCATTCGATAAGAGTTTCTATCCGAATAAACTTTAATAAATGCACCTTGATATTCTGCTCTTCCAACAGGGTAAGTTATTGGTGCACCTGTTGAATAAGTGAAATTAGCAGAAACCATTGTTCGCTTGGTTAACTTATAACTTAATGCGGCTTTAAAACTATGTGGAACATCATAAGGAGAACGGTACGATTTTCCATTATTAATCCCCTTTATGGTTCTATTCGTTCGCGACCAAGTATAACCGAACCAACCTTGTAGACGATCGAAATTTAGATTGGTCATGAATTCAAAACCATAAGCTTTAGCTGAGCCAAATCTTAATTCAGCTTCCAATTCCTTATTTAATAATAGATTCGCAAAATCTTTAAAGTCAATTGTATTATGTAATTTTTTATAATAGCCTTCCAAAGACATTTCTATGGTGTTCTCTCTAAAATTTCTAAAATAACCTAGAGCAAACTGATCTGATTTTTGAGGTTTAACATTAGGTGAAGATGGAAACCAAACATCCAAAGGCATACCGCCTGTTGAATTCTGTGTTAGCTGCATGTATTGTGCCGTTCTGGAGTAACTAGCTTTCACCGATGAAACAGGACTTAATGTATATTTTAAGCCTAAGCGAGGTTCCAAGTTGGTGTAAGTATTAAAAACGTTTCCTTTTTTATAGGTCTTTGATCCTTCTACTACATAATTCTCATCTAAGTTATATACAGTACCTTCTCCAATATTATTGAACATGGAAAAACGAAGACCGTATTTTAGTGTTAAACGATCTCCTATCTTTTGCTCATTAGATGCGTACACCCCCGATTCTAATGCATTAGATTCATTAACCTTGTAATCAGAAAATAGAGATTGATCACCTAATCCAAATGCATGTCCAGGTTCAAATTGGTGATAGGTAACAACACCTCCAAATTTGATTGTATTGTTAGAATTTAAAAAGTAATTGAAATCGAGTTTGGTCGAATAATCTTTTAAATTTGATTTCCATTTAAAAGCTTCAGCACCTAGCCTATTCGATAATTCGTAATTGTATTTACTATACAGGAGTGTTGTATTCGAAAACAGTTTATTCGAGAACAAATGATTCCAACGTATGGTTACAGTCTGGTTACCAAAATTTAATTCATCACTATTACTTTTAAATTTATCCTTTCCCATATAGGCTGAGACAAAAAGTCTATTCTTATCATTAAAACGATGATTAACTTTGGCATTTAAATCATAAAAATAGACAATATTATCTTTCACCTCTTTATCTGAAGATAATTTGAGGAATAAATCAGCATAACTTCTTCTTCCAGAAAGTAGAAAAGAGGTTTTTTCGTTTTTACCTATCGGACCTTCCAATGTTAAACGAGACGAAACGGTCCCAATTCCACCATTACCAGATAACTTTTTAGTATTCCCATTTTTCATGCGAATGTCTAATAAAGAAGCTAATCTTCCTCCAACACTTGCTGGAATATCTCCCTTATACAATTTTAAGTCGCTTAATGCATCTCCATTAAAAATAGAGAAGAAGCCTAAGAGGTGTGCAGCATTATAAACAGGAGCTTCATCTAATAGTAATAGATTTTGATCTGGATTTCCACCTCGTACACTAAATCCAGTAGAACCTTCAGAAGCAGGCTTTACTCCTGGAAGCATTTGAACCGTTTTAACGAGATCAACTTCCCCCATTAATGCAGGAAGTCTTTTTACGGCGGTAACCGGTAATTTAACAACACTCATTTCAGCACGTTCAACATTTTCAGCACCTCCTTCTGCAGTAACTACGACTTCCTTTATTTGTTGATTATCTGTTCCTAATTCAATATTGATACTTTGATCTTTCGAAATTTCAAGAATTCTAGTTTCTGTTTTAGTTCCCAAAAATGAATAACTCACCGTATAATAGCCAGAAGGAATGCTCAAGGAATAAAAGCCGTATTCATTAGCAATTGTTCCTTTTTTCAATTCCTTGATGTAACAGGACGCACCTATTAAATCCTCACCATTGCTAGCATCTTTGATGTATCCGCTAATGGTAATAGGCTTTGGAGGTATTCGTTTAAAAGCAATTTGTTTGCCAATAATCTTGTGTTTTAATTGCAATTGTAAGCTGATTTTATCTAAAATCACACTTAGTTGATAGGACTTTTTGCCTAAGTAAACGATTTGTTCTCCTAATTTGTTATCTCCTGGATAGGTCGCATTTAACCCGCTTTGTTTTTGTATCAGTTTCATCAAATCTTTGAATGCATAATGTTCCTGATTTGTTTTGATAATTTGTGTGTCTTTTGATTGAGACCACACTGTATTCGCCTCAAGTAGAATTAGTAATACTACAAGAGAAAGAAATTTATTTCTCATTTATGAATTATTTTAGTAGGATGTAATCTTTCTTTTTTTCGATTTCAAGATCTAACGAGAAGGAGATAGATTCAAGGATGTTGTATAAATTCTGATCTGCAAAAGTTGCTGTCATTAGCAGCTGTGGGATTTGATCACCTTCTAGTCTGATTTTGATATTAAATAGTTCCGTTAAATCATTACATATAGATTCTAATTTTTCATTTTGATATGCTAAGTGATTAATTTTAAATTGATCATTATGCAATTCCAGTTTTCCTTTTAAAACAACATTTTGCTTTTCAACAAATTTTGCCATTTCCCCTTTCACCAGCCTAACTTTATTCCCAGGATCATCAATTTGCATGAATTCCACAATTCCCGATTCAACCCTAATAAAGGTATTGCTAATATCCTCTGAAATTCGAAATGATGTTCCCACTACTTTTGTTTTAGTTAGGCTGGTGGTGATAATAAATGGTTTGCTTTTGTCTTTTGCTACTTTGAAAAAAGCTTCCCCTGTTAGTTGTATTAATCTTTCATTAGCTGCAAATTGTTTTGGATAGGATATGCTTCCACCCTGAGCCAATAAAATGGTAGTACCATCTTCTAAATTCAATATTTTGTCTATATTGTCTTTGTTCTCAACCAATATTTGATTGGAGTTTTGATTGAACATCAAAATAGAAGTTATACTTGTTGCAAGTAAAAGTGCCACAAGTGCTGCGTATCGCATTAATTTTCGAATATGAAATTGCTTTAATGCAGTTTTCTTCTTTTTCAATTTAATCAAAGCCTTTTCCGAATCAAACTCAAGATTTTCAGTTGCCAATGAATTTGTATCCCAATAAAACTTAAGCTCTTCGAAGTACGCTTTGTTTTTGGGATCATTTTCTAACCAATTCACTACCTTCTGTTTTGTATATTCATTACATTGTTCATTTAAATAATCAGTTAGTATTTCGGTGTTCATTATCATGGCCATGAATTCTTAATGATTGTAAAACAAAAATTGCAATTTTTGATAAAGTAAGAGTCCCGGTAATATTCTTACTCTACAGATAAGACGGTAAAAATTCATTTACCCCTATTAAAAAAAAATATTTTATTGAAATAGTTATTTATTGGCAGTCAATAGTAATCTGTAGAGGATTTTATTTCCTATTAAGAAATAGGAAATAGATCAGTAAATCTGATTTTTTCAATTGAGTTCTTAGCTTTTTAATGGCGGAATTCATTTGATTCTCAATGGTTTTTTTTGAAATATTGAGAGACTCAGAAATTTCGTTGTAAGACATGTGTAAATTGCGTCGCATCACGAAAATTTCACGACAACGTGGAGGTAGGTTTTCAATAGCCGTTTCTACCTTTAATTTGATAGCAGACAAGTGCTGTTCTTTATTGAATTCAAAGGAGCTATCGAT
>JADGFH010000423.1 GCA_016743925.1 Labilibaculum sp. | reverse complement strand
GTGTAACAAAATCTAATTAAGTTTGATTACCCACAAAACCTATATTACATTTTGATATTGTTATGGGTATGTGCTTAATTTCTTGACCTTCTTTTCGAGTTTCTTAATCTGTTTTTTTCTGTATTGATCCAGATATAATCCCATTTTATTATAGGGAAGAGCTTTAAATCCTGGGATTTCCTTGAACACTTTTGAATTAGGTTTAAGGTTGAAATTCTCGTTCTTATAATCCATAAAACCTGGATCTTCGTCTGTTCTATAATTGTTAATATATTCACATTGTGCGTGTTCACCACCTATTAAATGCAAAGGATTTTCAGGTCCACCTACAATAAGATTTTTACTAAGTACATTTCGTCTTGCCCGCATTCCTTCCCATTCTTTCCCATCAACAATAGGATTTAGGTAATTCATCAACTCAGGATATTTTTCAGAATAAGGGCTTTGATAAATATTTACACTTTCTAATAATCGTCTTCTAAAAAGCCCTTTTTCTCCAAATGCTGCACGCACTCCATTCTTAGCCCATGTATAATAATGAGCAGATATTTCAGCCGTATAAGAAATTGGTTCAATTATAATATTGTTCTTCATTTTTAAATCCCAGCCACTATTGGAGAATAGCATTCCATGTTTTGTATACATTTTATAAAATACATTCCCAAATATTAGGACATCTGTACTTGAATCATCGCAATAAATCCCCATGTTCATTCGATTTGGATTTCCACAATGATGAAAGTAATTATACCGTAAAACATTTCCTCGATCACTTGGGTCGCGACCAATATACCAAGGCGAAGTATCATCAGAATTTGTTGTTACATGATGAATGTTGTTATACTCAAACAGATGCTCATTACCATGCACATATATCCCTTGCCATTCGGAATTAAATATTTCGCAGTGAGAGATTCTATTTCCACATCCATCAATATTAATTCCTGACCAAAGGAATTTGTTGCGCCTGTTATAATCATGTACTTTGCAATTCTCCACGTAATTATTGCCTGGTATCAATTTACTTTTACTTCCTCCACTTAAATAAATTCCCCCACAACCTGTATTGTAAACATCGCAACTTAAAATCCTATGATTGGAACCAGCTTTACGATCCCAATTTGTGTATTTATAAATATGGCCTTGTAAATTTCCTACTCTTCTTGATATGGGTACGCCCTCATAATCGTCGTGCGTAACAAAAGGGAAAGTTTGCCTTGCACCTTGCCCCATAAAAATCCCGCTTGTACCTACATTCCTTACGGTACAACCTGCAATCAGATTATTAGATCCTCTTTCCATATAGATGCCAATACCTCTTCCAACTTCAATTGTAAAATCCTGAATTGTTACATAACTGGCACCCTCTAAGCAAATAATAGGATCTTCTAAATTCGAAATCATTATGGAAGCATCATTAATATTGTTAGGAGGCCAGAAATAGAGAATTCCAGCTTCTTTATCCACATACCATTCTCCGGGACTATCCAATTCTTCAAGAATATTGTATGCTACATAGTGTCGGAAATCACGACCACTTCCTACTCCATATAGAGATGGCATGGCGAGTTTGATTTGTTTCTTTTTTGCATCAATTGTATCAACTAAAATATTATCATCGGCAAATCCATACATAAAAGTACCCTTAAGCCAAACATCCTTTTGTCCGACCCATTTATCGTGTCTCGAATCGGTATATTCAAATATCCCACCTCGATTACTATAATCACCATTTCGAGGCACTGATCCAGGATCTATTACTTTGCCAATTTTAAGATAACCTTCATTTGGATATCGCGCTAACGTCATTGCCTCATGATTAAAGAAAACCTCTATTGGAGCGGGTGTAACAGACATGGCATGTCCGTACTGTTTTATTTGTCCAAAATCAGTAATGCTTAATTCCCGAAGGTTAATCTTCATCACATTTTGGGCTGCATTTTTTGATAATCTTTTTAGAATTGAACTATTGGTAACTTTTTCAAATTTTTCAGAAGGAATACGTTTCCCTCCAGTAATACTTACTTGCTCATTTGCTAATTTTCGCCAAACAATGGAGGCATCTGGTTCACCAGAATCATTCTCATTTAGAATGAATGGCTTGTTCTGATCGTACTGGCCTTTACCAATCCACACAGTAATACCACCTTTGGGTAAATTATTTATTGCCTTGTACTGCCGAATTAAATCGCGTGCTGCTTCAAGCGATGCAACAGGACTATCTTTTGTGCCTAAACTATTGTTGTTTCCGTCGGTAGTCACATAGATATCCTGACTATAACCACACACGACCAGACACAATGTGAAAATAAGGGTTGCAAGTATATTTAATTTCATTTTTTTAGTTTCTTTATTAATTGAACTTAATTTCCAAACGACTCATCAGCGCCCAGGAAAATTAGCTTTTGTTACCTCTCGTTTTTCTGAGCTTCTCATAGACCCATTTAATAATCTTCGACTGAATTGACATTTGTTCAATTTCTTTAGATTCACACTTAATCTTCCAGTTCGTATGTGTGCGGTATAGTCCATATTCAAAATCAAAACATTTTCTAATGAATGAAACGTTTCTTATAAATTCTTTCAACTCACACTCAATTCCATAATACTTATCTCCATATACATCATGATGCCCAACATTAAAGTATAGAAAATCATTACTCAATTCAACTCCCTTTGTAGGAGGAGGAGGTGGAATCGGAATTGTAAACCCATGTATAAACACGGACTTATCTACTATAGGCAACTCGCCTTCATTACCAGCACTCATGGTAATTAATTTTCCTTTCCAAGTTGATAAAAACATAAACACTCGCTGGCCAACTTTATATTGAGTCCATCTAGAGGCACAAGTCCAATCTTCAAACCTCTCTACTTTTAATATTCCTGAGTCATTAGTTAAACTACCATCAATTTTCAGAGTTAAACTGGTTGAATCTAGTTCTGAAATTGTTCCATAAACAATTTTTTCAGCTTTAATGATCATCTCATATAACTCCACAGGTCTGTATTTAGCCTTGGCACTATTAGAGAAAATTGAAAGAAGCATTATTATAATTATCCGATTCATTTTGTTATTTTTAAATGAAAGGTAACGTATGTGTAAAGTACAATGTACTTTATATTACTTATCTATTTCTTTTTGTAAATTACTGATATACTGAAAGTAACTATCTGTACGTATTAATAATAGATTTGCATTTTTTGCAAGGAACACAAAATCATTAATTGCGAATGGGCATTATCTCTCAATAAATACTTAACAGTACCAAAGTTAATAAAAATTACATAAGTATAAGGCTGTCAAAGCAGTCAAGTTTTATTTCCTTTAAAATTCATTTCTTATCAAGTTTGTTTGTATATAAATGATACCATGCGTTTGTGAAATATCCTCATTTGTGCAAGCACTAATCTCTTTCGTGACACAATTGTACTCTTTCGTAATTAGATTTAATTTGCTCTTCGATTTACATACTCACCATATGATCAAGCATTTCGCTTGCCTGATTGAGTAATGATAAATCAGAACTTATAGCTACGAAAGCTTTTTTTCTTAATAAAGGCATAAAAAAACACCTAATCATTTGATTAGGTGTTTTTTGTTGAGGGCCACATAACACTAATGATCAGTCTTGCCCCTTATGCCAACAAGTGTAGTTTGTCTACTAGGCCATCGATAGTTACGGTTCAATACTATTCAATTAATCACCTTTAGTTATGGTGTTGTCATTGATCCGTACATTCTCACAGGATTTTAGCTTACAAAGCTGCTCAACTGTTAAGCTTCCGGTTAGTTTAATTTGATTGTTTAATAAATGTAAATTCTCAGTGCTTTGGGCAGATAACAGTTCTCTATTTTTAAGCATAAACTGGTTTCCTTTTATCCGGATATTCTTATGTACTTTTTTTGCATCACTCGTTTCCAATACCTCGGGATGGATGTTGATCACTGGCTCTCCACATAATTTGAAATTATTATTTTTAATTTCAACATTCCGAACATAACCTGATTCGAACCAGTAATTAGCATCGTTAGCTATTAAGATCCCACTCATTATTGTTTTTAGGAAGCTGTTATTTTCAATTACCACTTTCCCTCGAGTGGATAGTAAAAATCCTCGAGTTGGAATATGCTTAACTATGGTTCCTGAAATCGAAACATTTGCAGTCCAACTTATATTTTCAATAACATCATTTTCTTCAATATTATTGGGTAATGGATTCTGAAGGCTAATTTGAAATTCTTTTTCATTTAACTTTCTTACAGATTTTACACGATTCTTTCCATAGGGCAACAGGTTCTTAGATCGAATAAATTCTATTTTATCACCTACAAAGAATGGCTTAAAGCCATAAGTTTGTGGATGCATAAAACGTACATTTAAGCTATTCTCAGAAACACGCTCAACAATTTGAAGATGTGTACCATGTACATTAACAGCATCATCATTGGCAGCTGATAGGATACAGTTTTTAACTTCAAGGTTTCCTTTACATCCAGAAAAATGGAGTATATCTGCCCAGGCAGAACATGTTCTCTTAGAATTCGCACGTGGTTGAACATTAAGCCCATCGAATGATATATTTTCAGAGAATTGTGAAACAAAGCCCATTCCATGCATAAAGTAGACATTCACATTTTTCCATCTAATATTTTTACTGTGTCTGGTAAAAAATCCACAATAGTCACGAAATACGTTTCGATTTTGAAAAACAAGTTCAGCCTTAAAACCAGGATTCTTTGCAAAATGGATACGAACCTGATGATCACCAATATCAGAAAATCTTAATTGTTTAATGGGTAAATTTTTCCTTTGCAGTGTTTCTTCAAACGGATTATAAACTTGTCCGTGTGACTGAATCTTATGATGCCATCCTTCTCCTAGCCAAATGAGCTTTTCATTTTCAATTTTATAATTGGAGTCTTGATGAACTTGAACATCGGCCGAATTTTGATTTACATTAAGGACGGTGAATTCTGAAACAGTTGGTCGAAAGTAATCAAAGTTAATCCCTTCGATATCGACTTGCTGACATTCATCTATGGACATTTCTATTACTTTTCCCCGAAAGATAAATTCAGTATTATTTCCAATTATTTTGATGTTTTGAGAATCTTGCAAATAAAACGCCACCATCTTTAAGGAATCGGGTGAATCATTGGTGTTTGAAATATGGAACTTCTTTTTCAATGCATTTGCAGGGAAAAAATTATATTTCCCAGGAGCAAAATGAATTTCTACCGGTGCATTTTTAGTGCCATTTGCCATAAGGTGTAATGATTCATGGAGATCACCTGATTCTATTACTTGAATCTTACATCCTTCAGAAAAAACGATATGATTTGCTGGGATAAAAGACTTCCAAGCTTGTTTTTTATCAAGTCCCGAATTCAAATCATTTCCCGAAACAGGATTGATATAATATGAAGTATTTGACAATACCGTTTTTCGCTTAGAAGCATTAGTATAAGCTGATTTAGCATGAACTTGAGATCCAGATAAAAGACCACAAACAATAATTAATAGTAAAGAAATTTGCTTCATTTTTGTTATTTATCAATTTTTAAAAGTAAATAATCTTTGCGG
>JADGFH010000422.1 GCA_016743925.1 Labilibaculum sp. | reverse complement strand
TACAAGATCATTAAAAAAAAAACATAACTACAAGCATCTAATCACACAACATCTCACTCACTACAAACATTTTACTCGCGCAATATTAATGTTAATATTCACTAAGATAACTTAATGAAATGTAAAGAAAATAGCTACTCTAAATTAAAGTAGCTATTAACAAGACATATTATTAGCCTTATTTTTGTCGAATCGGTTTAAGTTTATTCCCAATCAAGAATTACCTTACCACAATTTCCCTCTTCCATAATATCAAATCCTTTTTGAAATTCATCTGCTTTAAAGCGATGAGAAATCATTGGAGAAAGATCCAATCCACTCATCAACATCTGCTCCATTTGGTACCAAGTCTCATACATTTCACGACCATAAATTCCTTTTAATTGCAATCCTTTAAAAATAATATCGCTCCAATTTACAGTTGTTTGAGATGGTAAAATACCTAAAAGAGAAATCTTACCTGAATTGTACATATGAGAAACCATATCGTTAAAAGCAGCAGGTGCACCTGAGCATTCCAAACCGATATCAAATCCGATCATTCCCAATTCCTTAATTACATCATCAAGGCTCTCTTCCATAGGATTTACAACACGAGTTGCACCCATCTTCTTAGCCAATTCAATTCTATATGGATTTGTCTCTGTTGCAACAACATAACGTGCTCCAGCAAATTTAGCAATCGCTACAGCCATAGAACCTATTAATCCTGCACCAGTAACCAATACATCTTCACCAATTACAGAAAACGAAAGAGCAGTGTGAGTTGCATTACCAAATGGATCCATAATGGCCAGTAACTCGTCCTCAATCTGATCGCTCATTTTCATCAAATTTGCTGATGGTATGGCAGCATATTCAGCAAAAATTCCATCGATATTTACACCAATACCTACAGTATTTTCGCATACATGTTTACGTCCACGGCGACAATTTCGGCAATGTCCGCAAGCTATATGACCTTCACCTGTTACACGATCACCAACTTTAAAACCTGTAACACCTTCTCCCATTGCAGCAACTTCACCAACATATTCATGACCGATAATCATTCCTGGTTTAATGGTATTTTGTGCCCATTCATCCCATTTATAAATGTGTAGATCGGTACCACAAATAGCTGTTTTCCTAATTTTTACAAGAACATCATTTACTCCTACTTTTGGAATATCGACCTCTTCCATCCACATGCCTTTTTCAGCTTTGGATTTTACTAGAGCTTTCATTTTTGCCATGGTTTCTTCGTGTATAGTTGTTTGTTTAAATACTTTTTGTATTAATCTATGCCATTAGGCTAGTCAATTGCAAAGTAAAAAAACTTGACTATAAAATCAACACATGTATATGCTATTAAGTAAATTAAACTGAATGAGGACGGATCGAAACACTCGAACAGTATTATTTATTGAAAGAAACATGAATTAGCAATAAATATTACTATAAAAAGGTTGTTTTAAAATAATTAAACCCGATATCACCATAAGAATACATTTTTCCTGCTCTTACAATTCGATCTCTAGAAATGTCGCAAATCTTATGAAAGTTCATATTATAGGCATCACTCCCTTTCGAAACTTCTTCATCATTTTGTATGCAAATAAATGTACGATTGGTTCGATTTCGTTCATTGAGTTTAAAAATTGCATGAGCACTTGAGGATGAGCCGGCGAAAGCATCCAAAATAGTGTCCTCAGGTCCCGTTAATTGCTCAAATAACTTCACCAATAAATCTGTCGGCTTAGGATATTTAAAAGGTAATCCTTCCGGATACAACTCCTTTAACTCTCGTGTTCCTTTTGAAGTTGGAATATCGTAAATAATAGAAGAAATTGGCTTGTTTGTATTTTTAAGTTCTGAAATGTATTTCTTCAACAAAAACCTTCTCCCTTTTTCTTTTGGAAAAACAATCTTCCCGGAATTTCCCCATTCGCGAACACGCTTTGCAGCAAAAGCCCAATATCTTCCTACTGGCGGAAAGTACTCCTCTCCGGTATAAGGATTAATGATTGGAAATTGTGAATTTGAATTACCACTAGCTGCTGTCGGATTATCAGGCATCCACAAACCATTGGGATCATTATCAGGATTTTTATAGGTAGACAGATCTTTTTCTTCTCCCAGAAATTTTATCTTTTTAGCATCTTTTGCATAAACCAAAATATACTCGTGATTATTGGTATATAAGTTAGCAGAATCATTAACCATTGTTCGATTTACCCAAACAAAACAGGCTACAAAATTCTCTTCTCCAAAAACCTCATTGCAAAGCAATTGAATATTTGCCTTTTCACTTTCGTCGATTGATATAACCACACAGCCATCATCTGTCAAAAGATTTTTCGACAGTAATAGCCTTGGGTAAATCATATTCAACCAATTGGTATGAATTTCACCACTTTCCAATTGATTTTGCAGGTTAGAATTTACACGTCCGATTTCAATTTTATCCAAATACTCCAAATATTGCTTCGAACGGATTTTGAATCGATCATTATAGCCAAAAGTCTTACCTGTATTATAAGGTGGATCAATGTAAATTAATTTTAATTGCTCCTGATAATCTTCTTGTAAGATTTGTAAAACATCCAAGTTATCACCTTCAATCAATTGATTTTTACTTTTGTTCGGATGCAATGATTTTTCTCTATTCAAGATCAATCGACCCACTTTCTTATTTTCATTTTGAAATAATGAGACATCTTTACCAAGCCAAGACAAGCCATAATTCGCCTCATCAATTACAGTTTCAGAACCAAGAAAACTTTTCAATTTTAAAAGATCCAATTTCCCCTCTTCAAACACATCAGGTAGCATTTTTTTTAATTCCTTAATTGTCTTTTGCTTCTGATAAAAAGAGAGTAGTTTTTTTTCTTTAGTCATAACTGCATTTAAGTATTAGAGCTTATATAACAAACCTACAAATTTTACACATTGAATAAAAACAATTAGTTCTGATTCAAAAATAATGGTTTATGCAATTATTCCTGATTTACGATGGTTCGAACAAACTAAACTACATCAGCCTAATTTACAGTCAAACGATCCATTTCTAAATCATAAATTTGGAAATAACTTACAAATTAAAAGATCTAAATTTTTCCAATGATTACAATTCACCTTTTAGGCTTTCTGCTCATTGAGTTTTTGTTACCTTTGCGCCATGCAAGAAAAAAACGAGGAAATTCAGAAAATACTAAAGCGCTTATCAATTCAAAAATTGAATGAGATGCAATTGGAATGTGCTAAATCATATGAAAAAGATTGTGATTTACTACTTACATCTCCTACCGGATCTGGAAAGACTTTAGCTTTTCTATTGCCTATGCTTGAACAACTAGACTCTGAGGTTAATGGCGTTCAAGTCTTAATATTAACTCCTGCACGAGAACTTTCTTTACAGATAGAGACTGTTTTTAAAAGTATGGGAACCAATTTCAAGGTAAATTGTTGTTATGGAGGGCATCCAATGTCTACAGAAAAGAACAATTTAAAAAATCCTCCTGCTGTTTTAGTAGGTACACCAGGAAGAATTGGAGATCACATTCGTCGTAATAATTTTGACTGTAGTAACATCTCAACTTTAATTTTAGATGAATTTGATAAAGCCTTAGAATTAGGTTTTCAGAGAGAAATGAAGGAAGTTACTTTGTCACTGCCTGAAAACATAAAGAAAGTGTTGACTTCTGCAACCAATCAAATTGAGATTCCTGAATTTGCAAAACTAAATTCTCCAATTTATTTAGACTTTAGCCCGAAAGCCAAACCAATGGCTTTGGCTCAGAAAAAAGTTATTTCGGTTGAAAAAGATAAGCTTGCTGCCCTTTTTAATTTAGTGTGCCATCTTGATAGTCAGACTAGTTTAGTGTTCTGTAATCATAGAGATGCTGTTGAGCGAATTGGAAAACACTTTTTAAATGAAGGTATTCAATGTGATATTTTTCATGGTGGTTTGGAACAGGACGAAAGAGAAAAGGCTCTGTTAAAATTCAGAAATGGTAGTCACAATCTATTAATTGTTACTGATTTAGCATCAAGAGGATTGGATATTCCTGAAATTAAGAATGTAATTCATTATCAATTACCGAGAGTAGAAGAGGCTTTTGTTCATAGAAATGGACGAACTGCTCGAATGAATGCAGAAGGGACGTCTTATTTAGTTCTTGCTGAAGAAGAAAACACTCCTAACTTTATTCCTGAAGATATTGAGATTCTTGAATTATCGGATGAATTACCTCTTCCTTCTCAACCTGCATGGGAAACTCTTTATGTGAGTCTTGGTAAGAAAGAAAAAGTTAACAAAATAGACATCGTTGGCTTCTTTTGTAGAGTAGGAAATCTGAAGAAAGACGAATTAGGAAAAATTGATGTTCTCGATCATTCTACCTTTGTGGCTGTAAAAAGAGGCCTAGGTGAAAAATTGGCTCGAAGATTAAATAACGATCGAATTAAAAAGAAAAAAGCTAGAATTCAAATTTCGTACTAGCTCTTAGCTAATCACGAAATATTTTATCTAAAAAACCCATAATCCCTTTTTTTGAGCCAGATTCTGTAGAATGATCTGGCTCTTTTGTGGAGATCATTCTGTACACATCAGTCCAATCAAGCAATCCTCCAATATTTCGATCGTCAATATACAAATCTGCATAAATTTTTCGACTAATAGTATCATCAAACTCTTCCTCTGGGTAATTGCTATTTACAGAGTAGAACTCCAAACCTCTATTTTCGCAAAAATCAACTGCCTCAAAAAGCATATCTCCCGTTCTGTAAGTCCATAAAATAAGTTGATGCCCTTCCTGCTGTAAGGCAAGCAAACTCTCAATTGCAAAAGGAATTTCTGCACCTATTTCAGGATATTTGTGTTGAACAATCGTGCCATCAAAATCTACAGCAATTATCATATAGAGGATATTTAGGTAACAATCTTTAATAAAAATATAGAATTATTTCGTTCTTTTTCAATGATTAGCAAACAAAAAATGGCCTGAATAATTATTCAGGCCATTTCTTTATTTTAATTGCTTGAGACTTTTCCCCAGAGTCTTTTCACAACTCCAGGCGATTCGTCCTCGTAATAATATCCATTACCATTGGTTCCTGCACTAAATTTACCATATGAACCATTCATCGATACATCGTTCAATACAAGAGATACATTTGATAAAGTACCTTTCGATGCTATCTGATTCACAAAATCTATCTGATCTTTATGACTAAATCCTTGGCGCAAAACAAATAAATTCGCATCAACATATTTTCCTGTAATAATTCCATCCGTAACCATTGAGAGCGGAGCATTATCAATAAAAATAAAATCATATTTTCCTTTTACTTCAAGCAAAAATCGCTCAAACCTGCCGTTTTCCAATAGTTCTGCTGGATTTGGTGGCACAGGGCCAGATGTTACACAGAAAAGATTATTTATTGGCGTTTTCTGAATAATCTCAGATCTTGTACTATGATTGATTAAATAAGTACTCAGACCAATCTTATTATTTAAATCGAATGCAAGATCAACTTTTGGCTTTCGTAAATCAGCTCCGATCAGAAGTACCTTTTTGTTATTCATTGCTACTATAGTTGCCAAATTAACAG
>JADGFH010001144.1 GCA_016743925.1 Labilibaculum sp. | reverse complement strand
GCGTTCAAAGGTGTAATTAATAACCACCTCTACTCTTTCTATGATCGATTTGAAAAAATTTAAAAACACAAGCGAGACCCCAAACGTACCATGCGTACATTTAGTTATGATATGAAAAATGATATTTACAAATGATAAATACATAGTTAGGTCTTACTCTATTTTTTAAATTCTTTCTTTAAGAATTCAATTCGTTTATCTAAAAAGGACTTTAAGCCAGGAATAAATGCACCAGCATCTCTAATATTTCCAATAGATTCATTAATATTTTTCTCAAAATCTTCATTACTATACATCTTGTGAGTATCGTAATAAACTGATGGGCGAATCCTCATTACTATATTATCAATTTCATCACTCAATGTCATTTTGGAAAATTTCCCATCAAGTAAATCGTTGATATAGTCAAAATAATATTTACGGTATTCTGGATTTGAAAAAATGTATTTCATTAAGGGACTGTTCTTTTTTTCATACTGATAAAAAATGTCTAATTGCTGAGCTTCCTTCAAGTTAAATTCTGGACTAAAAGCACAAAAAGCATAATTTCCATCGTAAGGAATCCATTCAAATTTTCCTGTTTCTATGTTTTTGTACAGATAATAATTATGTCTATAATGAATATTATACGCGTCGACATTAACAAACAAATTGGTGATTGCGAAAACCTTCAAACAATCTTCAATATTAAACAGATCATTAAAGCTAGACAAAATACCAGCATCTTTTCCATTTACAATCTTTATCAAATCGATCAATTCTGAAAAGCCTTCTATTGAATCTTTTTTATTCCTATAATTATTTTGATAATCAATAACATGATCTCCTAAAAATGCAAGAGTAGCCTTTGGTTCACCTTTAAAAAATGCACCCTTTTTATTTTGAAAATTCCGCTTAAGAAAGTCTTTATTAATCTCTTCAACCAAAGCATACAAGCCGAGACGTTCTCCATTCACATATACATTAGCATAAGTGCATCGCGGAACTGGCAATCCTTCTTTTCTCATAAAATCGAGATAAAGTTTTTCTCTTATAAAAGTTGGATCCCGAAAAGCATTATTCAAATTGATCGTCTTTAAGCCATTTAACTTTTGCTTTTTGATAAATTTTCCAAAATTAATTTTCAGAGATTTCTTTTTCCCAGGGTAATATTCAAAAGAAGATTCTCCCTTAATTCTGACGCCACAACTATAATATTTAATACCATCAACCTCAACATTAGCTTGCATATACTTTTTAATTTCCAGAGAATCTCGTTCCTTTTTCATTAAAAATAAGGAATCCCAAGGATCACATTGAAGAAAACGTATTCGCACCTCATGAATTAAATCTACCACAAATATCCTTTCTCCATTCAATGAGTCTTTCTTTTCGGAAGCCTCTTGAGCAAACATTGGTGTAGTATATAAAACAACTAATAATATGAACTGTAAAAGTTTACTCATATATATTAAAATTGATAAGACAATTTAACCGATAATGCAAGTACGTCACGCTTCACATCCACTAAGTACTCCTCTTTTTCAAAGCCAAGTCGTAGTAAATAAATAAAACGATCAGTAAACAAGCGATCCTGATACGAAACACGAATTTTTTGACTTTTATATTTATAAGT
>JADGFH010001143.1 GCA_016743925.1 Labilibaculum sp. | reverse complement strand
GGCAATCCTTATACATACGATTTTTATTTTGGCAACACAGGCCTGATAGATGTGTTCAAACCAAAAGGGATTGATTGGTTTTGGAATATCTATAAAGGATTGGCCAATAAAGGTGTTGCTGGTTGGTGGGGCGATTTGGGTGAACCAGAAGTACATCCTTCCGATTTACAGCATGTTAATGGCTCGGCCGATGAGGTTCACAACATTTACGGTCATTACTGGGCTAAAATGGTTTTCGAAGGATATCAAAAAGATTTCCCTAATCAACGTCCATTTATTTTAATGAGAGCAGGAGCAGTAGGCTCGCAGCGTTATGGAATGGTTCCATGGACAGGTGATGTAAGTCGCTCGTGGGATGGATTAAAGCCACAAACTGAGATTTCGTTGCAAATGGGTTTACAAGGAATTCCATATATGCATTCCGATTTAGGTGGTTTTGCTGGAGATAATTTGGACGATGAATTGTATACACGTTGGTTACAGTATGGTGTATTTCAACCAATATTCCGCCCGCATGCTCAGGAAACAGTGGCCTCAGAACCTGTATTTCGCGAACCCAAGACAAAAGCATTAGCGAAGAAATCAATTCAATTGAGATATCAGTTAATGCCATACAATTATACCATAGCATTTGATAATAATCAGACGGGAATGCCATTAATGCGCCCTCTGTTTTTCGAAGAGCAGGACAATAAAGAATTGCTATCTATTTCGGATACTTACCTATGGGGAGACGCATTTTTAGTATCGACCATTACCGATGCAGGTGTAAAGGAAAAGGAAGTGTATATGCCTGCTAATTCGCTTTGGTTCGATTTTGTGTCGGAGAAGAAATATGAAGGTGGAAAAAGCTATACGATTCAAACGGAAGAAGATAATATTCCTGTATTTGTACGAGGTGGTTCTTTTGTTCCAATGATTAAAGGGATGCAAAATACCAAAGCTTATTCGCTTGAAAAAATGGAAATGCATTACTATCACGATCAATCGATCACAGCAAGTGAA
Organism: Labilibaculum sp.; assembly: GCA_016743925.1. Taxonomy (GTDB): domain Bacteria; phylum Bacteroidota; class Bacteroidia; order Bacteroidales; family Marinifilaceae; genus Labilibaculum. The sequence goes on along the minus strand of JADGFH010001143.1, from coordinate 611 downwards.
GGACATTTGTATAACGATGATGGAGCTACTCCTGATACATATAAGAAAGGAAAATATGAGTTGCTGAATTTCAATTCTAAGGCTTCAAAATCGAAGCTGAAATTGGAAATCGTAACTGAAAAGGGGAATGATTACCAATCTAATCAAAAGACAATCAATTGGGTGATTCACAATATCAGTAAGAAGCCAAAGAAAGTATCTTTAGGAAAAAAGAAGTTAGAATTTACTTGGAACAAGGAGTCAAATACAATCTATTTTATTGCAAAAGTAGAATCAGAAGGAAATCAATCTATTACCATAAAATTAGCCAAATAATGAAGAATTTAGGATATAGCTTATTTGCAGTACTGCTGTTTTTACTATCGGCATGTACTAGCTCAGAAAAGATAGTGGCAGAAGCTGATAAGCCATTTGTGTGGGAGGGAGCTAACTTGTACTTTTTGTTAACGGACCGATTTAACAATGGAACAACAGATAATGATGTAAACTTTGAGCGTGATTTGCCAACTGGTAAGTTGAGAGGTTTCGAAGGTGGAGATATTAAAGGAATTACACAGAAAATAAAAGAAGGATATTTTAGTGATTTAGGAATAAATGCAATTTGGTTTACG
>JADGFH010001142.1 GCA_016743925.1 Labilibaculum sp. | reverse complement strand
TTAGTGTAGTGAACGTTTATGGCGGCGCTAGCATTGATGATCAAATCCGAAAATTAAGGAGAGGTGCGCACGTTATTGTTGCAACTCCTGGCCGTCTACTTGATATGATTAGACGTAAAGCGGTAAATCTATCTAAAATTGAATACTTAATCCTTGATGAGGCTGATGAAATGCTGAACATGGGATTTAAGGAAGATATAGATTCTATTCTTACAGCTACTTCTGAGGATAAATTGACATGGTTGTTTTCAGCAACTATGCCTAATGAAGTTCGAAGAATCTCTAAGAATTACATGACTGATCCTGTTGAGGTTACAGTTGGATCTGGAAATTCAACGAACAAAAATATTGATCACCAATATTATTTAATTAATAATCGTGATCGTTATAATGTTTTAAAAAGAGTAGTTGATTATTATCCTGATATTTTTGGTATCGTTTTTTGTCGTACCCGTAAGGAAACGCAGGAAGTTGCTGAATTATTAATGAAGGATGGTTATGCTGCTGATGCTTTACATGGTGACCTTTCTCAAGTTCAGCGTGATAAAGTAATGAGGAGTTTTAAAAATAAAACGCTTCAGCTTTTGGTTGCTACTGATGTTGCAGCAAGAGGAATTGATGTGGATGATTTGACTCACGTAATTCACTATAACTTACCAGATGAGTTAGAATTCTATACTCACAGAAGTGGACGTACTGCAAGAGCAGGTCGATCAGGAGTTTCTGTTGCTTTGGTAACACCTCGCGATGAAAGAAAAGTTAAAGATCTTTCAAGAAAATTAAAGATTGATTTTGCTCAGGTAAAAGTTCCTGTAGGTGAAGAAGTTTGCGAAAGACAATTGCTTCACTTTATGAATCGTATAAAGGAAGTAGATTTAGAAGAAAACAGTATTGAGACATATTTCGAAGCTATAAATGGTGAATTAGCCGATTTAAGCAGAGAAGATATTATCAAGAAATTCGTTTCTCTAGAGTTTAATCGTTTCATGGAGTATTATAAAAATACGCCAGACTTGAATATGAAATCTTCGACTCAAAAAAGAGCTCAAAGATCTACTGAGAGAAATGATACTGATAGCAACGAAGATAGAATGTTTATCAATATTGGTAAAAAGGATGGTATTGATGTACCTCGTCTTTTAACTTTAATTCACAAGCAATGTGGTGTTAGAGGTAAAAATATTGGTAGAGTTGACTTAAAAGGAGTATTTTCATTCTTTGATGTAGAAAAAGAATTCACAAATGAGATTGTAAAAGGTTTTGCAGGTGCTGAAGTTGGAGGAAGAAAGATACGTATTGAGGTATCTGGAGAACGTCCAACAGAAAGCAGTCATCGTAAAGGAAGACCAAGAAGTGACAGAGGTGATCGAGGTCGTGGAAGTTCTGATCGAAGTCGTGGAGGTTCTGACCGAGGAGGTAAAAAAGAATCTTTTAGAGATAGAAGAAGAAAAAACAACGATAGTTCAAGATATTAAGTTAGAAAAAGGGAAGCGAAAGCTTCCCTTTTTTTTGTCAAATAATTTATTACTCTTAGCCTAAGAGTTTAAATTTTATTAAATATTTAATGTTACGTTAAACGTAATTTAAGTGAGAATTATTTTTATGTAGTTTTTTATT
>JADGFH010001141.1 GCA_016743925.1 Labilibaculum sp. | reverse complement strand
AAATTATTCTACAGTAACAGATTTAGCTAAATTTCGAGGTTGATCAACATTACATCCTCTGTAAACAGCGATATAGTAAGAAATCAACTGGAAAGGAATTACCGTTAACAATGGAGCCAAAGGTTCCAATGTTTCTGGTATCTCGATCACATGATCAGCCATTTTACTAATCACAGTATCTCCCTCGGTAACAATAGCAATAACGTGGCCTTTTCTTGCTTTTACTTCTTGAATATTACTAACAATTTTCTCGTAAGATTTATCCTTTGTAGCAACAACAAAAACAGGCATTTGTTCATCAATCAAGGCAATAGGACCATGTTTCATTTCTGCAGCAGGATAACCTTCAGCATGAATGTAAGAAATCTCTTTCAATTTAAGAGCACCTTCTAAAGCCACTGGAAATAAAAATCCACGTCCTAAATACAAAGCATTTGTTAAATCAACATATCTCTTGGATAACTCTTTAATATCTTCTTCTTTATCTAAAATTCTCTGAATTTTTTCAGGAAGGTTTGCAAATTCTGCAATCAACTTATGGTATTCTTCTTTTTTTAAAGTTCCTTTTCTATAACCAACAAGCATCGCCATCATGGTAAGAACTGTTACCTGCGCTGTAAATGCTTTTGTAGAAGCAACCCCAATTTCTGGTCCCGCGTGCGTATAAACTCCCGCATCCGTTTCACGAGGAATACTTGAACCTACAACATTGCAAATACCAATAACTGTTGCTCCAGCTTCTTTTGCTAATTTAATCGCTGCCAATGTATCGGCAGTTTCACCACTTTGACTGATAGCCAAAACAATGTCGTCCTCAAAAATAACTGGATTTCGATATCTAAACTCCGAAGCATATTCAACTTCTACAGGTATTCTTGCAAATTCTTCGAACAGATATTCGCCAACCATTCCTGCATGCCAAGAAGTACCACAACCAATAATAAGAATTCGGCGAGCATTTACTAACTGAGGAATAACTTCGTTAATTCCTCCCAAGAAAACTTCTTTGTTTACCGTTGATATACGACCTCTAATTGTATCATGAATAGAACTAGTTTGTTCGAAAATTTCTTTCAACATGAAATGATCGTAGCCTCCCTTTTCAATTTGATCTATATCTAAATCTAACTCCTGAATATGCGGAGTCAACTTATCATTCTGAATTGTTTTAAGTACTAATTCATCTCTATTGATAATCGCAACATCATTGTCATTTAAATAAATAACACTGTTTGTATATTCAATAATAGGCGTTGCATCTGAAGCTAGAAAATACTCACCATTACCAACTCCAATAACCAAAGGACTTCCTTTACGAGCAGCTACTAACTGATCTGGTTCATCTTCACAAATAACAACTAATCCATAAGCACCAACAACCTTGGTTAAAGCCAAACGAACAGCCATCTCCGCCGTAATTTCACCTTTCAAATAAATATATTCAATAAGATTAGCTAAAACTTCAGTATCTGTATCACTTTGAAATGTATAACCTCTTTTTATAAGTTTATCTTTTAAAGTAGAGTAATTTTCAATGATTCCATTGTGAATAATCACAAACTTATTATTCATTGATCGATGTGGATGCGCATTTTCATCGTTTGGTTCCCCATGGGT
>JADGFH010001140.1 GCA_016743925.1 Labilibaculum sp. | reverse complement strand
AGACAATACAGCTCTTCCACTTACAGATGACATTCTCTCTCTGAATCCGTGTTTGTTTCTTCTCTTTCTATTTGAAGGTTGAAATGTTCTTTTCATCGCGAAAAATTTTTATCGAATAAAGTTATTATATGCGTTGATTTCGGATTGCAAAAATAGGGTTTTTTTTAATCTAACAAAAAGATCGGCCACTTTATTTTCACTAAAGATCAAGGTGTACCACTTTTTTTGTCTCAAAAAACTCTTCTGCAAAATAATCCGAACATTCGTAAAGGCTTATTCTGCTTCCGTATCCTGAGATTTCATCTTTAAAATCTCCACCTTTTAAATATAGAATACCATTGGGTAAACTATTTTGATCTTTGGCCTTACTGTTTTTGCGAACCATATTCACAAATTTAGGAAATGCAGTAACAGCTCGGCTTACAATAAAATCAAATTTATCTTTAACTTGCTGAACTCTAATTTGTTCTGTTTTAACATTTTCCAGTTTTAGTGCTGCAGCTACTTCATTCACAACTTTTATTTTTTTTCCGATCGAGTCGATCAAATAAAAATTAGTTTCAGGAAAAAGAATCGCAAGAGGAATTCCTGGAAATCCACCTCCAGTTCCAACATCCATTATTTTTGTGCCTGGAGTAAAGTTGATCACTTTAGCAATAGCTAAAGAATGAAGAACATGATGTTCGTATAAAGAATTCATATCTTTTCTAGAAATCACATTAATTTGATCATTCCAAAAAGTGTATAGATCTTTTAATTTAGAGAGCTTTTCTCTTTTTTCTTCCGATAAATCGGGAAAGTATTTTTCAAGAATTTCCATGCCAAATGTAAATTTTAACCCGACAAAGGTAGGCTAAATTTTGCAGATGCTAGATGATAAAGTACAATTGGATAAAGAACTTAGTCTTTTTTCTTATCAATTTTCACTTCCGAATCTTTAAGAGTATTGAAGAGTAATTCTCTGGCTCTAAATAATTGAGCTTTTACAGTTCCTATAGGAAGGTTCAACTCTTTGGCAATTTCATCGTAGGAAAACTCTTCAAAGTAACGTAATTCGATTAACCGTCGGTAACGCTCCTTTAAGCGCCCAACTTCATTACGCATTATTTTGGCTTTTTGGCCTTTGATAAATTCTTGCTCTGGATTAAGTGTATTTGATTCTAGGGTAATGGTTCTCTCGTTTTCAGCATCATCTTTTCCATCGATAGAAATAGTATTTCCTTTTTTCTTTCTTAGGAAATCAATACAGTTATTAGAGGCAATTTTAAAAAGCCAAGTGCTAAAAGCATATTTAGGAGAGTATTGTTTGATGTTTCTAAAAGCTTTTCCAAAGGCTTCAAAAGTTAAATCTTCCGCATCATTTTTGTTGTTTACCATTTTTAACAACATGAAGAAGATGGCGTCTTTATATCTTTTAAAAAGCTCTTCGTATGCTTTTTGCGTACCACTAATGGCAGATAAAACAAGCCTGTAGTCGTGTTGAGCTTTCTCTGAGAGATTGGGATTTATTTCCATTGGTTGCGTTTACTGAAAATGAAATTTGTACACAAAAAATATATTCTTGAAAATAGTACAAAAATGTCATATATACACGAAGATAAAAATAAATTTTCTTCC
>JADGFH010000421.1 GCA_016743925.1 Labilibaculum sp. | reverse complement strand
GTTTTACTGACTCTAATCCTGAACAAGAAGCCTCCACAGTAATATTTCCAGATTTACATGTAGAGCGTAACCATATAGCAGCCACACCACCTTCAAATTCAACAGGATTGGCACCAATCAATCTTCCCTCACCTTGTATTCCTAATTTTACATTTCCATTAAAATCAGGAACTAGCGTACCCTTTTCATCAACTGCTTTTATATAAAGCATAGCCATATCGCTACCATCTGCAATCAATTGTCCATTTAGATGATCCATATTTATGGCAATTTTCTTGGGCTTTCCTGGGGTTTGTACCTGATGACTACTCACTACTCTATTATCAATGATGCCTTCAGCCAATAAGGTTCCTGCTTCCCATTTCAAGTTTTTAAACGTAAAAAGAGGATGATCGACATGATTGATCGGCTGATCTTCTAGTCCTTCATTGTAAAACTTATCGGATGTTTGTTCGCCCACAAGCTTACCATTTAAGCTTAACCGGACTTTTTCACAATTGCTATAAATATTTAGATCCTTGAGTGAAGATTCACGCCAATAAGAAGCGATAAACACCATTGGACCAGAGTTTAGGTTTTGCAATTTTACTTGCGGATCACGTTGGCTCTGTAAAAAGTAATAACAGTATTTTTCGTAGCGATCCAATCCCCACACGCCACAACGGGCTATATTATCAGTTGCTCCACGGTTATGGTCAAAGCCAACCCACAAAGCATATCCCGCCATATTAGGATCGGCGTTTACACCGTACCAATCCCAGTATCCATCACCATTTAAATCTTTCTGACGAGCGAGCGACTGATAGACCATAGAATGTTCATCGTTACGATTGGCCCAATCTCCCCAAGTAAATCCTTTTTCGTTTTTATGAATGCCACAGTAACGATTATCGTCGCCCCACTCGCGCGTAAAAGAAGGTAAACTGGCATCCGGAACTTTATAATTTACATCATAAATGCGATGTTCCGGATAATTAAAATCGCAAGCAACAAAACACCCTGGATCTTCCGCTTTGCTTATTTCATGTGTTCTTCGTGCATATTCCGCCGAGTAGCGTGTTTCATTAAGAATGGTTTCGTACAAGATAACCGAAGGATGATTTCGATCACGACGAATTAAATCGCGCAAATCCTGATAACTATTTTCTTTAAAAGCCTTACTTTCCTGATACCAATGCCATCCGGGTATGCAAGCAATTACAGTTAAGCCGTACTCATCACAAGCTTCCATAAAGGTTGGATCGAGAGGATAGTGACCAGCACGAACATTGTTGAAACCAGCTTCGCGTAATTTTTTTGCCTCTAATCGCTGTGCATTTTCAGGTATGGCATTTCCAACATAAATACCATCTTGATGTCTGTTGGCACCATTCAACAATAAACGTTCGCCATTGATGTAGAAACCATCGTTTTTCCAAGCTAGCTCACGAACACCAATTTTAGTTTCCTTTTGATCTTTTAGCTTTCCATCTTGCATAACAATTGTTTGCAAAGTGTAGCGATAGGGCGAATTGGGATGCCATAAATTAGGATTACGGAGCTCCAATTGCGAGCTAAACGTCAAATTGCCACCTGCAGTAATGGTTTTCACTTCACTCGATGAGCGAGCAACTACTTTTCCATCTGCTGCTTTTAGAAGCTGTTCTACCACACAATTGTTAGACTGCTGATGTAAGTTGATTAAATGTGTTTTCACATTTACTGTAGCAGCTTGGTCGCTCACCTTTGGATAGCTAATAAACAAACCGCCACTGGCCACCTTATTGGCATTTACCGCATCGCTAATACAAAGTTTATCGGTTATAATCAGACTTACAGAACGATAGATACCTCCTTGATAAGTCATATCAAGTCCGGTTAGGTTTTTACCAGGAGGTATTACTGGATTGTCGCGATTATCTGCCCGAACAGTTAGCACGTTATCCGTTTTACCATCGTAAATTAGATGATCAGTAAGGTCGATGCTAAAGGGTAAGAAACCGCCCAAATGTTGACTTATTTTTTTTCCATTAATCCAAACATCGGCTTGCTGCATAACAGCTTCAAATTTGATTAAGATTCGCTTTCCTTGCCATTTCTTGGGTGCAAAAAATTGCTTTCGATACCAAGAAATGCCTTGCCAATGGGTTGTAAACTCTTTGTGCTCTACGCGTGGTGTGTGCGGCAAATGAACACCTTCCCATTCCAAATTTTTAGAATCATCCAACGTAAGTTTTTGCGTCAGATTTTTTTGCTGCATGCTAAATTCCCAATGCTGATTCATGTTCAGCACTTCTCTAGAATCCTTGTTTTGCGCATACGTATGCCTCGCAAATGCAGGCAATATACACAACAACACAAGAAGGGTTGTTAATCGTTTCATAAAGAATAATAGTTTGTAGTTTTCGCTTTTTCCGAAAAAGAAGCATTGCTGGATTCTGCTTCGGAAGTGTCGTGTTTTACAAAACACGAAAGCACATATTTATCTTACTATAATTTTTTTACTAATTGAATTACTATCTGTTCGTAACCTAACAATATAGACTCCAGTTCGAGCATATTGAAATTGAAGGTCTTGTTGATATCTACTCATTCTTTTCCCTGAGAGTTTCTGTCCCTTTAAATTATAGATTTGAACAGTATAATCTTCATCACCATGATACTTCACATAAATAGTACTTCCATTAGAATAGATCTGCGTTTCTTTTTCTAAGACACCTTCAATACCTGTAACTTCACCTTCGGACTCACCTTCATCTGTATCTTTAAAATATTCATAGACATAAAACTCACCTGCCGAAGCAAAACTTTGCCCTTGAACTTCACTTAAAGCTTTTAATTTAAAATATCGTCCTTCTTTTGCGTCAAACTTTATCTTTTGTTGTACATTTTCATTTTTCCAAGTGCCTGTGCTGATTGCATCTCCCCAATCATTTACATCATTAGAAATGTATAATTCATAGTTTGCGATACGACCATTTGCACCTGATTGTCTAGGTAAGTAGCCAAATCCACCTAGGTTATATGACTCCTTCATATCTACATGTATCTCATGTGGAAAACTATCGCCACCACTTGACCAACGCGTATGCCAAAAGCTATTAGGGTTTCCATCTATAGCGGCAGCTGCTGGACCATTAGGTGCTGACTCACCTGTCAATTCTTCACTACTTACATAAATAACTTCCCAACCATCAGATGATATTGGTACTGAGTTTTCGATATACTTAACATTCACCATATTTTCGAAAGTAACTTTTTCAGTCCCTTTAGAATCTGTTACCGTAAGGCTAACATCAAAACTCCCTTTTTCTGCATAAGTAATAATTGGGAACTCATCAGTTGATGAAGAAGGTTCTCCTCCTTCAAACTCCCATGCAAAGCTGGCATCAGTTAAACACACAGAATGATCAGCAAATCGAACTTTTTGATTAAGTCCAACCGTATCGGACGAAACCATCGGATTTGTAATCAATTTCGATTGCTCATAAAAATTACATTCCCAAACCCCTCTTAATGTTCCAATTCTAACTTTCTCTTTTGAATAATTTAATCGCACAAACCAAGTTTGTAAGCCCATAGGTAAGCCTTCACTATAATTTACCCAGTCTGTCATACTGTTATTTCGATACCATACTCCAGCATCGGTTCCAATATAAACACCACCATCAGTACCTATCTGATGTGCAATTGAATTGATAGCATAGGAAGGCAAATTTCCCGAAGGACCTGAATAATCTGTCCAACTTGTTCCACCATTACTGGTTTTTAAAACCTTAGAATTCGTCTGTTTCCCCTTCATACTTATCCAAACAATATCTGGATCTTCACCATCAATAGTGACATTAGAAATCGCTTTCCCATTGGTAACAGATGATTTTGGCGTTTTATCTGCCCAGGATTTTCCTCCATCTGTTGTTCTATATACTTTATTCCAATTCACAACGACATACACTGTATTAAAATCAGAATATGATGTGACTATTCGAACAGGCTCCGATCCTTGTCCAAAATCTTTTACAACATCCCATGTTATAGCATTGTCTCTTGTTTTTTTGACCTTGGTTCCATCTAATGTGTAAAATACATCATAATAAGAATGATCAAATATCTCAATAGGATGAATGTAGGCTAATAATTTAGCTCCTAAATCAACAATAACAGGTTGTTTCATTCTCTCATCAGATCTGGTAATTTTCACATCACCCCAAGGATGAGCATATAAATATCTATCGTCACCTTTGTTAATCATTACATTACCCGCGTCAGCACCTGAACTTACATACCAGCCATCATAAATCTCATCGTCGCGAATCATTACAGGCCCATGATACATACCAATGCCCATAATATCCTCTTTCCATGCTTGATCAAAACCCCAAAGTTCCTGAGCTACAATACCAAAACTCACATCATTAACAAATTCACTTTTATCAGTCGATAAATGAATCCCTCCATCTGTACCGATCCATGTTTGATTATCAAAAATCTCTGTGCATTGAACATCATAATGAAACCAACTAGCTCCAACAACTGGTTTTCCTCTTGGCACATTTTGCCATGATGTTCCTCCATTTTCGGTCTTCCAAACATTGATTCCTCCAAATACAATATAATCTGGATCAACATCAGAAACTGCCATATCCATATCCCATGTATATTGTCCACCTCCAGATCCTACACCTTGACTATTATAATCAACCATATTAGGCATGGCAGCAGTACCTGCAACAGGTCCGTCGTCTCCATATCCCTTATTGGTGAAGCTAGCACCCGAATCTTCCGAGATGTAGAAACCATAAATCCCTTCTAATTTATCAGATCCGGATGTATTTCCTCCAGCAGCAATCGCCCAAACCTTATCTGGAGCTGCAGGACTCACACAAAGGGCCATTCTCCACAATTCTCTTTCTGCTTTTTCAACAGGAAGTCCGCTTGTAATTTTTGTCCATGTACTACCTCCATCAACAGATTTCCAAAAATAAACCCAATTACCACTCTTAGCTGCTGCATAAGCAATATCAGCGTTCGTTGGATGATATTCAATATCCCAGGTAAAAGTGGTAATAACCTTTTCCCATGTTTGACCGCCATCAATGGTTTTATACACACCCCTATTTGATGCTGCAAGAGCTTTATCAGGATTGTTTGCATCAATACGCATTTGCATAGGCTCTGGGCCATGAGGATATTCATCACGGAAATCCAAAGCTGTATGCTCCCATTTTAAACCCCCGTTTATAGATTTAATAACACCCGTATTTGTGCAAGCATACATAACTTCAGTATTGCTTTTACAAATTGCGATGCCTTTTACATGTGAAATTAAAATATCGGTAGTAACACATTTCCAGGTCTCTCCTTTATTTGCTGTATACCAAATTCCTGCAGAAACAGAACCAGCCCAAATTTTATTTTTATCAGAAGGATGTTGTACAATGCTTCGAATAACACCCTGAACTGGATGCTGACTTTGCATTGGAGCCACTTTATCGTATTTTTTTGGTCCTATGCATGACCAGTTGTTAGAATTTCCTGATTTTACGCTTTGTAAAGATTTTTTCAATAATTTTAAATCTTCTTTATTGTTGTGACTTTGAAGAATATTACCTTTTGAATCGAAGCTATTAGCAT
>JADGFH010000420.1 GCA_016743925.1 Labilibaculum sp. | reverse complement strand
TTGGTTGATGGCTCGTGGTGAAATTCGAGTTGCGAAAATGATTGCACCTTATCGTATTAGTGATTTTAAATCAGCCGAAGATCTTAGAGATTATTTAATTAATGTAATTCAGAATTATCGAAATGAAAAAAACAAAGGTAAAGTTGTAGAGTTTAATGCTGATTTTGCTCTGAATACTAATAATATAGTCACCTTATCGACTGGATCATTGGGAGGTAAAGGGAGAGGTTTAGCCTTTATTAACTCCATGCTTTTTAATTTGAATTTAAGTCGGTTTGTACCAGGAATTAATATTAAGGCACCAATGACCGCAGTAATTGGTGTTGATGAATACGAATCTTTCTTAGATCGGAATAGTTTGCTTGATCGAATGAAAGAGGTAACTGATTTTAAGGAGATTCAACAAATGTTTGTTGAATCAGAATTGACGCAGAGATTGGTTCAGAAAATAAGGATTTTATTAACGAATTTCGACCAACCATTGGCCATTCGTTCATCGGGTTTATTTGAAGATTCCTTATTACAACCAGTAGCAGGTGTTTTTCAAACCTATTTGGTTCCCAACAATCATATCGATTTGAATACTCGTGTTAAGCAAGTTACGGATGCGATTAAATTAGTTTATGCATCGATTTTTTCGGATGAATCGAAGTCGAATGTGTTTGCCATGAATTATAAAATTGAGGAAGAGAAAATGGCAATTGTGATTCAGGAGGTTGTAGGAAATCAATATGAATCTACCTTCTATCCTCACATATCTGGCGTAGCACAATCGTATAATTATTACCCGTATGGGCATATGAAACCTGAAGAAGGCTATGCTGTTTTGGGTGTTGGCTTAGGTAAATATGTTGTAGATGGAGAAAAAGCATTTCGATTTTCGCCTATTTTTCCAACCATCGAAAATAATTCAGCTAAGGATCAATTTAAAAATTCGCAGGTTGAATTTTACGCAGTAGATCTAAACAAACCAGATCTAGATCTTTTGGAAGGGGAAACAGCTGGTTTAATTCGTTTGGATATAGATGATGCAGAGGAACATGGGAATTTGATGCATTGCGTATCTGTTTATAATGCAATTAATGATACAATTAGTCCTGGTTTAGATACGATGGGGCCTAGAATAGTAAATTTTGCCAACATATTGAAATACAACTATATTCCATTGGCAAAAACGATCGAATTGGTTTTAGATATCATTAAAGAAGCAATGGGATCTCCTATAGAAATTGAGTTTGCAGTTGATTTATCGAAAGACAAGGAAGGAAAAGCCTCCTTTTACCTGTTGCAAATAAAACCTTTAATTGGGAATGTAGATGAATATAATATTGATTTGAATGAGATTGACCGAAAGAAAGTTTTGATGATATCAGAAATGAGTATGGGAAATGGATTGGTTGATGATATTGTTGATGTGATTTATATTGTGCCCGAATTATTTAAGAAAGATATGACTCCTGATATTGCTTCTACGATATCAAAGATTAATGAGGAGATGCGACAGCAAAGGAAAAGGTTCGTTTTAATTGGACCAGGTCGTTGGGGAACTCGAGATAGATGGATTGGTATTCCTGTGAAATGGAATGATATTTCTTTCTCAAAATTGATTGTTGAAACCAGCTTTGAGGATTATCCTTTGGAGGCGTCTTCAGGATCGCATTTCTTTCATAATGTAACGTCGATGAATATTGGATATAGTTCTATTCACCATCATTCCGAGACTTCTTTTATTGATTATCAAATTTTGAAAGATCAGGAACTAGTGGCTGAATATGGTGCAGTGCGGCACGTTCGTTTCAAAAAACCTTTAAATATTAAATTAGATGGCAAAAAAAGAATGGCTGTGGTCAGCTGGGAGTAATTAATCGAATTTAATAGCTTTTGCTGGTGTAATCTTTGTGATCAGATACGAAGGAATTAATAGCATAGATACGGTTGCAACTAAACTTCCTATATTCAGAAGCAAAAGATTGCTAATGCTAAGATTAATTGGAACCGTATTCACGTAATAGTTTGCAGGATCTAATGGGATGATCTCGAACCAATATTGAATAAGGCAAATGCCAATTCCAATTACATTTCCCCAAAACATACCTTTTCCAATTAGCATGGCAGATTGATAAAGGAAAATCTTGCGGATAGACCAATTGGGAGTTCCCAAGGCCTTAAGAATTCCGATCATGTTGGTTTTCTCAAGTATGATAATTAAAAGACCAGAAACCATATTAAAACCAGCAACTAAAATCATCAGGCTAAGAATAATCCAGACGTTAAGGTCTAACATATCTAGCCAACTAAAAATTTGTGGATATTTTCGAACTATATTTCTCACTTTTAGACTGGCACCATCTTCAGAGAAAGAACTTGCCGTAATTCCCTTAATTTGATGTTCAATATATTCTAATTCATTAAAATCTTCAATGAAAATTTCATATCCACTAATTTGATTTTCTGTCCAATCGTTAAGCTTTTGAATGTGTCTGATATCGCCAACCAGAAATAATTGGTCGAATTCCTGCATACCGGTATTGTATATTCCCTTAATGGTAAGCTTTCTCACTCGAGGTGGATTCTGAATAAAATGAAGAGATATTTCGTCTCCTAATTTAAGCTGAAGTAAGGATGCTAATTTTTCTGAAATTAGAATATCGTAACTTTTGCTATCCTTAGATAATTTCAGCGTGTCTCCTTCAACAATATGATTTTTAAAAAAACTCCAATCGTAATCAATACCAAAACCGTTTAAAACAACACCTTGAATTTCCGATTTTGTTTTCAAAACTCCCGGTTTGGTTGCAAAGGCTTGCACATGCTTAATCCCAGCAATACTCTTAATTTGATCTATCGAAACAGTATTCCTTTCAATAGGTTGAGTCTCAAAAGACGAATTGTTATCGTAATTTGTAATTTGGATATGTGAGCCAAATCCAATAACCTTGTTCGTAATTTCCGATTTAAAACCCGTAACAATTGCAACAGCCAAAATCATTACAGATATACCAAGAGCAATACTAACTTTGGCAATACTAATGATTGGATGAGATATATTTCCATCACATTTTTCGCTGATGGTAATTTTTTTGGCTATAAAAAGTTCTAGATTCAAATTAAAGTTCTTTATTTTAAGATTAATACAAAAGTAGTAATTTCAAGATTAAGGAAGTGAAAAATAGATCAAATGAGAAAAATAAAACAATTAATGCAATTTTATGTACTGATTTCATGTCTGTTCGTTCAGTTTGGATTAAGTGCATGTGCTCAAAATAAAAGTGAGCAATTAATAACAGGAGCAGAAAATCATAAAGAATATTTTCCTGCTTTGGAAAGTAAAAATATAGCAATTGTAGCTAATCAATCGTCTTTGCTTGGAGGTGAACATTTAGTTGATTTTTTATTGACCCGAAATGTGCAAATTGAAAAAATATTTAGTCCAGAACATGGTTTTCGTGGTAATGTAGATGCAGGTGAGAAAATAGCCAATGGGAAGGATTCCAAGACGGGTATACCTATTATATCATTGTACGGTAAACATTACAAACCATCAACAAAAGATTTGGAAGGTGTTGATCTTGTTTTGTTTGATATTCAGGATGTCGGAATTCGTTTTTATACCTATATATCTACTCTTCACTACGTAATGGAAGCTTGTGCAGAACAAAATATTCCACTAATTGTTTTGGACCGACCAAATCCAAATGGACATTATGTAGACGGACCAGTTCTGGAAATGGAATTTAATTCTTTTGTTGGAATGCATCCGGTTCCTGTTGTTTATGGAATGAGTATTGGGGAATATGCTAAAATGATTAACGGAGAGAATTGGTTGAAGAATAAGATTCAATGTGATTTGAAAGTTATTCCTTGCAAAAATTGGAATCGAAATAAGATCTATTCTTTGCCAGTTAAGCCATCGCCTAATTTGCCCAACGATTTGTCGGTAAGCTTGTATCCTTCTTTGTGTTTTTTTGAAGGTACTGTCGTTAGTGCGGGTAGAGGAACAGATGCTCCTTTTCAAATTTATGGGCACCCATCTTTTACCCAAGGAGAATATAAATTTACGCCAAGAAGTATTTTGGGAGCTAGCAGGTATCCGAAATTTGAAGGAAAAGAATGTATTGGATATGATCTAAGAGAAATTAATACGCAAGAGTTTCGCGATAAGAGAGAAATAGATTTGTCCTTTTTGTTGACTGCTTATCAGGACCTAAAGAAGGAACCAAAATTCTTTAATTCATTTTTTAAAAAATTGGCAGGAACAAAAAAGTTGCAGAATCAAATTGAGGATTCTTTAAGCGAAAAAGAGATTCGAGAAACTTGGAGTGGAGATCTCAAAGCGTTTTTAAAAGTTCGAAGTAAATATCTGATTTATCCTGATTTTGAAAAGGAAGAGAAGTAAAAATACAAGAAGGGGAATAGGAAAGTAGTGCCGCCGAAGTTGCCAACTCGATAAAAAGGAAAGTAATTTTAAAGCCATTTTATTGATTATTTGGATGAAATTAATTTAGAATTTCTCAAAATAATCGGTAAATTTAAAGGAGTGTACAATTTTAAAACAAAGAAAATGGCATTTACCTTACAAATAAACGATAAAGCTCCTGATTTTAGTTTGATTGCAACAGACGGGATCAAATACAAATTATCCGATTTTAAATCTTCAAAATTGTTGGTTGTATTTTTCACTTGCAATCATTGTCCTTACGTAATTGGTTCTGATGAAGATACAAGAGCAATCGCAGATAAATACATTCCTAACGGAGTAGAATTTATTGGCATTAATTCAAACTCAGCAAATACTTACGAAGAAGATGATTACGACCATATGGTAACTCGAATGGAAGAGAATGAATTTCCTTGGGTTTATTTGTACGATGAAACACAAGAAGTGGCGATGAATTATGGAGCATTGCGAACACCTCATTATTATTTGTTCGATGAATCGCGTAAGTTAATTTATACGGGAAGAGCTGTTGATAATCCTAAAGATACCTCGAAAGTGCAGGTACGCGATTTAGAAAGAGCAATTGATGAATATTTAGCAGGAAAAGAAATTTCAACTAACGTAACCAACCCAATTGGCTGTAATGTAAAATGGGATGGAAAAGACAAACATTGGATGCCAGCAGATTCTTGCGACTTGGTATAAGATAATAGTTTGATATATTTAAACAGAACATTTCGTGTTGTTTTTTTATTTAAACGCAACCAAACCAATTGTTTATCATCTTGTATGTATATACTAATCTACAATATAAGAAAGATGAAAAAATCGTATTTAAGTTTCTGTATTATAATTTTGGCAGCACTTACATTATCCTGTGATGATGATGTTTCTGAAGAAGTAAGCTTTGATATTCCTGAATTTGTTGTTTTCGATGAAGAGTCTTTCACCGAAAATAGGGATAAATGGAATCAATTGAACCCCCAAAATTATTCTTATGAATTTGGCTATTCACCACAAATGGATTATTCGATTGAAATAAGAGACGGGGAGGTAACAAATGTTGAAGTTATAGATTCATCCAATCTTAATTATTTAACAATTGATCAAATCTTTCATGAGATTGAGGATGCTTATCCTGAAAATGGAGAGATTAAATTGAATGAGGGTGATATG
>JADGFH010001139.1 GCA_016743925.1 Labilibaculum sp. | reverse complement strand
AGGAGTTACTGATCCATTAATTATAAAAGAAGCTTGGGATAAACTATATGAAGAAGAAATGCCTTTTATTCCTTTTTATGCTTTTAGCTGTAGTTATTTAGCTCAACTTTTAAATGATCCAAAAGTAATAGCGGAGATGAATGGTTTACCCTTATTTGGATTGTTTGATTTCGATAAAGCTTTTGGGAATTGGTGTAGTTTTGGTGGTGATGTAATTATTAATAATCCTCACAATGGTCTCATTAGAAAGAAAGAGGCTGGAGAGGTTTATGCTTTAATGATGCCTGTTCCGAATATCGAAACTATTTCTAGGCAAGTAATCAATCCAAAGACAGGAGGTAATTATGGAGAGAAGTCTCTTTTGACAATTGAAATATTATTTTCCCACTTGGAAGAGCTAAAAAAATTTTTCATAGAAGATGTACAGAGAACAGATGGTTTTATAAAATTTGCAGGTAATAAAGTTAATTTTGCAAAAAATGTTGTGCGTGAAATTGCACCTGAACATTTCGAAGTGTTTCGTCCTATGTTTGAATTTATTAGAGCAACAATAGCTGCAACTGTTGATGCAGATGCAACTGCCTAATTTTGCCTATCTAAATGAAAAGCAAAAAGCCTTTGTCGAATTTATATTGAGCAAATATATTGAAATAGGCGCTGAGGAATGCGATCAGATGAATCTGGCAATATTGCTAACAAACAAATACCAATCCTTCGAAGATTCTAAAGAAGTCTTGGGATAAGTTTCAAGTATCAGTACTCTTTTTATCTTCTTCCAAAAACATTTATACGAAAAGGCTGTGGCATAATATAATATTTGAAATCAAAACATGAATTTGGTTCTTTACATCAACTTTAAACTCGATTACATTGTACACAAATAAAGAGAATTCCTTTCCTAACCCTAGGAATTTTAAAAATATGGCTATCATTTCTATAGTGATAGGCGGGCTAATCTTTCTAATATTTATAATTCTATTATTAGGTGGTAATTACAAATTTTCAGGATTTAATTTAACGAAAGATTCAATAGATTTAACTTATAAAGTTGGTAGCTTTATAGGAGCAATTGTAGGTCCTTTCTGGGCACTGGCAGGTGTGTTTTTATACTACACTGCATTAAGTTATCAAAAAGAGGATTTGAAAGTATCAAGAGAAGCTTTTGAGATACAAAGCTTTGAAAATACCTTTTTTAATCTTTTCAGTACTCAGCAGACTATAAGTCAGAATTTAGAAGGGATATTTAGTACTTGTAGAGATTTAAAATATACTAGGTTTAAAGTACAAGGATCAGATTATTTTAGACTCTCGAAACAGGCTCTAACTAAAATAACTGAATCTTTCGATTGGAATCATTTTTTAGGTTCATTTTCTTCGAATTCTTTACAAGATGAAAAGGATGAAATTGAAGAGTTTTACCCTCCTTGGGAACATGATTCACTTCTTATAGAGGAAAATATAAAGCAACGCTTAAAGGTGATTAATAAAACTTATGGGATATCTGAAGAGGTTTGGAAAGAATATTCTAAAAAATCGAATTTCGATAGGCTTCATAAAGCCTATGAATTATATTTAAATAATCACCACCAAGAGGTTGGTCATTATTTCAGACACTTATAT
>JADGFH010000419.1:3982-5626 GCA_016743925.1 Labilibaculum sp. | reverse complement strand
GCCTTAAAGCAAGTAATGAAACCTTCATTAGTAGATACAAATAAGGCTTTGTTGGCCACCGCAATAGCATGTACAACACCATTAACTTTTTGTTTCCATACCGGTAAACCATTGTTAAGATTAAGTGCAAAAATTGTATCAACCGACCCAACATACAAAGCATTGCCACTTTGTATAATCCTATGTGCTTCGTAATTACGACGAACCCATATCGTTTTTTTAGTTTTTCGATGAAATGCCGAAATTGAGTGATCGCTAATTATATAGCTGGTATCCCCTTTAATCACCATCTCTTTACCTCCTTTAAAGCTAAGGTAATCCGGTTGATCTTTATCAACATACTCTTGAATGGATGCAGCACGAGACGATTTAGGATGTACAATATGTTTGTCAGGTGTAACTAATACAAAACACCCTCCTGTACCTGGTAATTGTCCTTTCTTCTTACCCGTTGCTTTAGTAATAAATGCAGGTGCAATTCGTCCCTGAGGTTGAACAAGAAGTTTCCCTGTAGAAGCCATTGAACCTTCCATAGTCATATTTTCAACTTCTTCAACATAACATCCCTTATCGGTATCCGATCCATTGCTAGCATTTATGGCACAAATGTAACTCTGTTTCCATGGCAATAAAGAAGCTCCAAAATAAGCCATATCATCTTCCACTAAAACGCCAGTTCTTACAGGCCAATATGAAATAAAACGCCCATTATTCAGTACTTTTTGTGCTTTCGTATCACTAGGTGAATACTTCCATTTTAGTTTTGCATTTTGCGCATCAATACAATACACATAACCATCATCCGAACCAAAATATAAATATCCTTTATAAAAGGTAGGCGCAATCCTTACCGGGCCGCTCGTTGTATATTGCCAAATTTCTTTTCCTGTATTGGTATTAACACAATGCACAGCATCATCCGAACTTGAACCGTAATACATAAATTCACCAACAATAACAGGGTAGTACGATAAATCGTAATCACGCATAGATGGAAGTGGTCCACTACGAGCATAAGAATCTTCTTTAGCTGGGCCATACCAAGCTGGAACCGGCTCATGTGGAGCTTTATATGTCCATGCCTGATCTAGGGTTCTTAAATCCAAATCCACCATTGACACTCCACTTCTAAAATTATCTTTTTTATACTGCGGCCAATCATCTTTCGTGACCTCCAACTTGCTACATGCGCTAAAGAGCACCAATAACATCATCATAAAAAATACACTTCTCATACTCATCTTAGTTTATCCCTTTATTTGTTACAAGCTTTCCTTCATTTATATATATTTGACGATCAGCAAATGCATCTGCTTCTGCACCATGAGTCACCATAATTACCGTGCCGCCGTCTTTCTTGAATTCATTCAAATATTGCAATACTTGACTTGCATTATCTGGATCAAGATTACCTGTAGGTTCGTCAGCGAGAATAAGTTCTGGTTGACCAATCATTGCACGAGCCAGACTTGTTCTTTGTTTTTCACCTACAGATAATTCGCTTGGCAAATGATTTAATCGATGATCAATTTTCAATCGCTTTGAAATCTCAAGCATCCTTTCCTCTGAAACATTAATTCCTTTAACTTTATTGATGATCAAAATATTTTCAGCAACCGTTAAATAAGGTATCAAGTAGTAGGA
>JADGFH010000419.1:0-3972 GCA_016743925.1 Labilibaculum sp. | reverse complement strand
TTAATGATCGATACAGTAATCGCTTTTTTTTTTTTTTTTTTTAGAGATTTTCACCTGCAATACAAACCTCTCCATCTGTTGGTTTTTGCAAACCTCCCAAACTAAAAAGAAGAGTTGATTTTCCACAACCACTAGGTCCTTTAATAAGTACAAATTCACCCTGATCAATTTTCAAATCAATCTCGTTTAAAGCAAGTACATTCTTACTACCAGATTTAAACTTTTTCACAAGTCTATTTACTTCAATCATTTAATCTTCTTTTAAAACATTTGCTGGTTGTAAGCTAATTGCATACATCACAGGGATAAATGAGGACAATACTGCAAAGAATGGAGCTAATACAAAGGACCACCACAAGAGTTCATACAGTGGTTTAATAGATCGAGATGTAACTTTAAAAACTTCGGGCCCGAAACTAACAGAGAACCAACTTCCCAATGTAAAACCAATAAGAGCACCTAAAACACCCGCCAGTATAGCTCGCTGAAAAAATAGTATAGATATCTTTCTTGATCCAACTCCAACCGCTCTTAATATTCCTATCTCCTGCTTGCGATGTAGAGTGTTCAGCATGGTCATTCCAGCAATCCAAATAGCACAAATAACTAATACTATTGGCAGTAAAATCGCAAAATATGAATCAACCATCTTCCTTTGTCTTTCACGTGACACAGCAATGGTTTTATTCATAATAACCTTAATATTCGGTAATATTTTTTCCAACTGAGAACGAAGTGCTTCCAAGGGATCATCTCCTTTAGTAGAGCACATACAATTCAAAGCCATCACCTCATTAATGCGCCCTTCCATCTTCAATAAACTCTGTAAAGTTGGCAAATCAAAATACATATGAATATCATCTTCACTTCCCAATTCCGATAGTACTTTTTCTACCTGAAATAACTTACCTAATACTTCAACATTATCCCCTTCAGAAATGCTTAATGCTTTCGCAATTTCGTAACCCACGTAAACCTTTTGAGGTGCAATGGCAAAAATCATTTTCGATTTTTTACTTCCTTTTGGTTCTTCCTCACCTGAAGACACACCAGTTAACACAATCTCTTTATCCTTCCAGATTATCTTTTTATGAAGGGTTGCTGTCAAATGCGCATAATAGATTGCTTTAGCATCTACTAATTTGCTAACTGCATCAGCAGACATGGTTAAATCAGAATACCCAGAAACCCAAAACTGGTTCATATCCGACTCAGCAGGAATTATTCGTAAATTAAAACCCATATCACGGGTTAAGCGTCGCGTCTCATTCTGTGATGCTTTAGTCATTGTGATAAATAAAACAACTAATGCTACAGCAGTTATCACCCCAAGCACTCCAAGTAAGAAATTTACTTTTTGATATCGTATCTCTTTTAAAAACTGCATTATTTATAATTTCATATTTACTCCAATCGAAACCACCGTTCCATAGTCAGGATATCCTACAACTGTTTGATACTTCTTGTCAAATACATTCTTAATCTCTCCGAACAAACGCATTTTATATTTGGAATGAAGCATATAACCTGCGTTTAAGTCAACAGTTACATAATTGCCCAATGGTGCTTTACCCTGCTCTTTAAGATAAGTTTTACTTACAAAACGATCATTCTTATAAGCATTTACATGATGCATAAAAACATTGGCATCCCAACGGTTTCTTTGGTAATTCGCTCCCATGTTAATCACCCAATTAGGCATTTCATCATCTTTAGTCCATTCTGATTCTTCTTGCACTTCACCTTTCATATAGGTAACATTTGTGAATAGATTCAAAGCTTTCCACAAAGTAGGTGATTTAAATTCTGCTTCAACTCCATAATTACGTGAATCCTTATTATCATACAATTCCATAAAATCTCCGTTATCCAACTCAAGGATACTTCCATTTAAAGCGATAGCGTTTTTACGATTTACCCAAAATGCGGTTAAAGAGGCTTTTCCTTGATGACCGATATTTCTTGAATATCCCAAATCAAAATTCATCCTGGTTTCGTTCTCTGGTGCCTCACCTTGACTGGTTAAAGCACCTTTACGTGGTGTTACAATACCAGCCGCTATAGCGTAATGCCAACTACTTTTTGATGAGCATAAGTAAGAAAGTCCCAAAGTCGTATTCCAAACGACAGATTGCCACTCCTCTTTTATTGGCAACACTTTTTTAAATTTGCTTCCACTGCCTTCAATACTGAAACCTCCCCATTGATCGAAATACTCACCTGTTAATCGAAATCCACCATCAACCACGAATTTACCAAATTGATGCTGATCAGCTATAACACCTGAAATTGTGTGTATACGAGCAGTATTACCAGAATAAAAACGCTTTCCTTCTGGCGCTTCCCAATAATTGTACAAAGCACCAAAACGCAGCGAATTATTTTCACTCAGCTTGAGCGTATTCAACTGATTGAATGTTAATTCAAAATCTTCTTCCTTATATTTTGACAAGCTACCATTGGATAAATTATTATTATTGTAAGTCGCATTACGACTTACAAAACTGATATCTAACTCACTCGTTAACTTTGAACTCTGACAATACCTTAACTTTGAACTCACTATCATGGTATGGATTGGATCATACTTCTCAGCTCTATTCATAAACTTTGCATCTGCAGGTTCAATTGGCTGTACTAATTCTCTTGATCCGGTTACATAAATCATATTTACTGACCAATCCCATCTTTCATTAATCTTCCAGTTTAGATTTCCTTGGGCATTCCAAATATTCTCTTTCCCGTTTCTTCGGTCCGGTCCGCTAGTTCCAAAACCACCAACTCTTACTGAGTAAGTCATGTTTTTATGAAGGTTACTGTATCCCATTTCGTTTTGGTAGGTATTTAATGTCCCGTATTTCATGCTCACATCCAACTCTTCTTTTACAGGTTTGCGAGTGGTTACATCAATAACACCAACTAATGGGGAAAGACTTTTGATTAAAGCAGCGCTGGAACGTATTACTTTAATTTCTTCAATATTACCACTACTTAATATGTAAGGAGTTTCATGAAACTCCTTTTGCCAGATACCATTCAGAGAATAGGAAGGGTATGGATACTTTTGTCCTCTAACCGAAAAAAACTGTTTTACTTTACGACCTCTTGATTCAGTCCAACCACCAGGTACAAATTTTAATGCCTCTAATAAGGTTGTTGATCCTTGCTTTTGAATATCAGCAAGGCTTATTTTAGTAATCCCTGTATTAATCGATAATGCTTCTTTACTCGGTAACTCAATCAGATTAGGAATTTCTTCCTTTCCAATTACAGCTACTTCGTTAATCTGTTCCGTTTTTTTCGTTAAAACAATTTCGACCTCTGTAAAATCATTTTCTTTTACTTGAATTTGAATTGTTCTGGAGCCAAATCCCACAAGCGATACAATAAGGCTATAATCTCCAGGTTTTACATCCTCAATAATAAACTGCCCTTTAATATTTGTTACAGCACCATGGTTCGATGGCTTTAAAACAACATTTACTGATTCCAAAGCAAATCCATTTTTTTTATCTTTTACAACACCACTTACAAGCTGTGCACTAACGAGTGTAGAAGAAAACAAAATAAACAGCACACAAATGATAATATTTTTCAAGATTTATTTTTTAAGTTGTTAATATTCTTATTTCTAGACATCTAATTTAAATAGAAATATTAATTCAGATAAAATTAGAAACTGCATACAAGCTTTCGCCATATTGTTTTCGATGAGAACATTGACAACGCGACCTTTTATACTTACCTGATCCGTTAATCACTCAAGCAAAATCATTAAATCAGTCAACCAATTATTAGAATTATGCTGCTGTCACTATTCTTATACATCTGAAAAGTATTTTAATAATATCACAAAGCACCGTCAAACCACAAATACGATTATGAATTCACTCTAAAATAAACCGTCACTTTATTTGACAGATATTAACATCTAATAATGTGCAGCTTAAAACTTTATTGTCAATATAGATT
>JADGFH010000418.1 GCA_016743925.1 Labilibaculum sp. | reverse complement strand
ATGTTACCAAGGAGCGTTCATATTTATAGTAATTATGCGTGATATGGTAAAGAGATATCTGATATTCACTGTTGTCAATTAGCTCATTATAAACATAGAAAGAAATACTAATTTCATTTCCATTACGGTTTTCATCAGAAAAACTACGACTACCAAGAAGAATATTTTGTTGTAAGCCAATTGAATTAATCGATAAATTGCCATTAAAAATAATGTCATCACTGTTGTATTCAATAGCTCTTAAAATATTATCCTGCTTTCCTTTTAGTTGAATCATATAATAATTCTCTTCCGATGGATCATCTTGAAACTTAATCGAAAAATCAAGTTGGTTTTCATCCTTTTTCTGGTAGCTTATTTGGCTAATCAACACTTTTTTGGGCACCTCTGATTCAGCATTGCAAGTTTCAAAATTAGGATGCGAAATTTCGATTTGATAAGTGTTATTCGATTTTAAAGTATTGTCATCTAAAATATACCATCCATCTGCTATATTGCTCAACTGTCCAAGTTCTACCTTGTTTTGCTTAATTAATACCTTGGCATTTTGAACATTAATATTATTCTTATTTAGGATTGAACTATTTGAAATATGCACACGAATTAAACTATCGCTACCCATTAAGGCATTGATTACAATTTTTGATTCTTCGTCTGGAATAACAATATTTAGATCGCTTTCACAAGAAATAAGTGTTGTAAGTAAAATACACGTGATAATCAGTATTATATATTTCATAATTAGAGCCTTAAAATTTATAGGAATAACTAACACTTGGTAAAAAGGAGAATAAACTTATTTTTTTTACACTGTATTGCTTTGTTCCTTGATCGTCTACTTCTTCTTTAATGTAGGCATAATTCGCATTTTGTCTGTTGTAAAGATTATTTATGCTAATATTCCATGTTCTAATTCCATGTTTCTTAAATTTTCTAAAATTGATAGAAAAATCCATTCGATGATATTCTGGTAATCTAAATCCATTTCTTTCAGAAAAGGTAGGAGTAGTATTAATTGTGCCTGAATCGTAAGGTGATATGGAAGCAATATTGGTTGCAGCTAAGGTTACAGGTAATCCACTTCCGTATAGCCAAGAAACCGAAAAATCAACTTTCTTACTTAGCTTTTGATTGATGCTAATGGAGAAATCATGACGTCTATCGTAAGGAGATGCAAATGTTTTGCCTTCATTAATTTTAGGATACTTTACAAATGATTTTGAAATTGTATAGGCGACATTTCCTGTTGTACTTCCTCTCGTTTTTCGTAAGTTAAATTCCAATCCACGGCTCCAGCCTTTTCCTGATTCAACAGCTTGTTCCCAATTGGTGAAGGTATTTTGAAAATAAGAATCATCACTAAATTCTAGTATGTTACGTGATAATTTTGAGTAGTACTCAGCAGTAAACGTTACGGATTGAGAAAAGGAATAATTTGTGCCCGCGGTATATTGAAAGGAATCAATTGGTTTTATTTTGCTGGTTACGGGTAACCATAAATCTGTTGGCAAACTAAGTGAGCTCGTTCTTACCATATGAAGGTATTGTGTCATTTGGGAAAAACTACCTGTAATAGACCATTTTGGTTTGAGAAAGTATTGAGCACTTAATCTTGGTTCTATGGTAGAGTAATAGGTTCCCTCAACAATAAAGCTACTCCATCTTGCACCCATATTTAATAGAAAATTTTTTCCGAATTGAATTTGTCCTTCCCCAAAAAGAATCATTTCTTTTGATGTGATTACCTTATCACTAGAAGTGTTTTGTTCATTTTGAGTGCTGTTACGGTAGAGTTCACTACCAGGCTTGGTGTGATGCAAGGAGGCTTCCATTCCAAATTTTAGGTAATGTTTAGCATCTGGAATCCAATCAAATTCAGATTTTATTGAGAAATCGCGAATGCCAGATTTAAAGCTGTAATTGTAGTTTTCAAGATAGTCTTCATTCTCATCTCGTAAGGATTTCTTATCCTTAGCGATAAAAGTGTACCTGCTTAAAATTAAAGTAGTATTACCGAAAAGATGATTATTATATACATGATTCCATCGAAGAGAATTGGTAAAGTTTCCCCAACCGATCTTATTCTCAGTTTTTTCCTTATTGTCATCGGTAATTTGCTCTATATTCTTAATACTAAGTAAATCTCCTCCCCAATAGGTGCTAAAAAATAATTTATCGCGCTGAGAGAATTTATGTGTTAGTTTAAAATTCAAATCACCGAAATAATATCCTGCTTTTACATCACTATCAGCTAATTCAAGAATTCCGTTCAATAGTAAATCCAGATAAGAACGACGAAGGGAAAGATTAAAAGTTGTTTTGTCTTTTTTTATTGGACCACGCAGATTGAATTTAGCGGTTAGCAGTCCAACACTAAAATCTCCACCTAGCTTTTTTGAGTTGCCATCCTTCATTCTAATATCCAGAACCGAAGACACACGACCTCCATAATGAGCAGGAAAGCCACCTTTTATCATTTTTACATGCTTAATTGCATCAGGATTAAAAACAGAAAACAAACCAAGTAAATGAGAGGAGTAGTAAACAGGTACATCATCTAGCAATATCAGATTTTGATCGTGTGAGCCATTGCGAACAATAAATCCACCTAATCCTTCATTGGAAGATTGAACGCCGGGAAATTGAATCAGGCTTTTAAAAAGGTCACTTTCCCCAAGTACACCTGAATTTTTCATTTGTTCTGAACTTAAAGAGCTTGTACTGACAAATTGATGATTAATATTATTAGCTTTTTTATTGGCAAGTACTTTTACTTCATTAAGAATCGTTCTAGGTTCTAGCTCAATGTTGAGACTTGTATCCTTAACCGGATTTATACTGATGTTATAATCTTGGTAACCAACATATGAGATTTGTAATTTGTGTGTTTTTTTGCTCAGAGAGAAACTATAAAAGCCAAAATTGTTACTGATCGTTCCAGTTCTTTCTTCTAAATTAATAATGCTTGCATTAATTAATGATTCTCCCGTTGTAGCATCTGTAATAAAGCCACTTATGCTATATTTTCGCTTGGAAGGAGGAATACCAACAAAAAATATTTTGTTGCCTTTTGGAATGATTTTGAAAGTTTTTTTATCGATTATTTCGTTAAGGAAAAATTTAACACTACCGGTTAATGCTGGTAATTCGATATATTGTTGCGTATTCAATTCACTGGTATAGCTAAATTCTATGTTAGTTTGCTTGCTAATCTCTTCGAGTAAAACATCTAGAGGATAAGCAACATTATCAAAAACTAGCTTTTTTGATAGGTAAGATTCCTGGCAAAAAGCTGGAATAGAAAGGAGCAGGGAAGAGATAAGGATAAGTAAAATTCTCATATAAACGAATAGGTTCGCGATGAATACAGCGCAAATTTAAGCATTGTACGCATAAACAACAATAGGAAGCCCGAAGGCTTCCTTTTTGTTGCATTGATATGCTTCTCCAGATTTGGAGTTGTAAGTAAATGTTTTGTTGAAAAATTAATTTACTTTCTTAAAGATATATCTGGTAATGTAAATTCCTTTCCCGTCGCCTTTTCCACTGTCACTTTCAACGCCACTGGTAACAAATGCAAGTTCCCAACCTTCGGTGCATAATTTATTGATTTTTGAAGAGGTTAACGCATCATTCGAGGCAATATTCTGAAAGTTAATACCAGCAATGCTATAAAAGTTTAGCAATTTGGTTTCTGCAAATAAAGATACTTTGGCATCTTTACGCTTAACATCTTTTTGCTTGCTTTTTTTACCATCTGTTCTTTCTGTGGTAAAATTTTCCGCATCGATACCGCTTTTTTCTTCAATTAATCGAGATCGTCCTATTCCCATCGGAACGATTGATTCTACTGATGTAATTACTTTGTATTGTACTTTTTGAGCTTGTGATTCTGAAATAAATCCAAATGCGATAATTGCAATAAATAATAACTTTTTCATTCTTTTAATTTGTGTTATTGTAATAGGTTAATTAATAATCTTCTTTTAATAGAGGTAAATGTTTTTTCTATCCTTTAGAATAATGATCTTTTTACCTCCAGCATATTCGTCTTCATCGTTTAAACGATATTTCTTTTCTCTTTCGATGTGAAGAGTTGCATTGCCCTGATAAAGTCGACTGAAGTCATCTACATCAAAATAAATATACTTATCACCTCTTCGATGTGTGCTTGCAACTACAGTGCGATCCGATTGTTCTATACTTAGGGTAATACTTTCATTATTCTCTAGTGGTGCACCATCCCAGTATATTTTGGCAGCTGAATTGATATCAATTTCATCTAAATCGTGAGGGATTTCTGTGAATGCAATATCATCTGCATAAATGGTATTTAAGAAATCCTGATCCCAATTTTTATTATATAAAAAATCTACATCCGTAAAACCTTTACTTTTCCAGGTATATTCGTGGAAAACTGGCCAATAATCGTGATGCCTTTTTCCATTAAACCTGATATATGCATCTTCAACTAATTTGATATGAACACCAGAACTATTTCTGACCTTAAATTCTGCCGTTGCAGTTGTTTCATTGTAATAATTATCATATACAAGCTTGTAGGACTGATAAACAGGTGTATCGGTAGCCAAATCATTTGAGTTGACTTTTTCGCAACTGATCATACTAAAGCTAATTACGATGGCGAATAGGTATGTAAATAATTGTCGTGTCATAACTTGAAAGTTTAGTTTTAGAATGCAATTCCAACGGTTAATCCAGCTCTAAGGGTAAATCCATCCCAATTGCCCGTATCAAAATCATCTTCAATACCCGATTTTACATCTAAGTCTGCATTGGTGTAACCAGGACCGAAAAACCATTCGAAACTTACTCTTTCTTTAAAAATATACTGCTGTCCGATAATTAATCCCGCTCCGAAGCTTTGCATATTTGCCTTTGTACGATCATCATTTGTTAAATCGTAGTTTAAATAGCGAGCATAAGGAGCAACAAAGAATCCTTTTGGTGCAGCCGATTCGGATAAATAGAAACGATATTCTGGTGTAATACCAAATCCTCTAATTTTTGTATCATCAATTTCAGCTCCAGTATATAAAAGGCCTAATTGAATACTGCTATTATCGTTGAGCTTTTGTTCTACAAAGAACGAACCTGTACGAACCAATGGACTTAGTAAATTGCCTTTTATTACAGTGTTTTGAGCTTTTGTGAACGATATGCAACCAAGCATGATAAAAGCTATTAATACAATTCTATTTTTCATTTGTTTAATTTTAGATTTAGTTATTCTCATCCGAAATAGTGAGATGATTTCCCTTTTGCGAGACGTGAATCTTAAGACCAATTTCAAGTTCTTCGATTACTTTGTCGAGCTTTGCGTTTGTAAAGGTGTTGGTGTATTTAAGCGTATCAATTCTAACGCTCCTGTTCGTAATCTTTACACCATAGTACTTCTCAAGATCTGTGAAAACTTTTATTATTGGTGTTTCTTTAAATGCAAGAACACCTGTTTTCCATGATTTGTAGTTGAACTCCTCGTTTGTCGATTCGCTCAGCTTTTGTTTTTGAATGATTCCTTTTTCACCTTTGGTTAGATAGACCAATTCACCAGTATTCTGATTTTTTAGACTGACCTTACCAGAGTTCACGCTCACAATTGTTGTTCCATC
>JADGFH010001138.1 GCA_016743925.1 Labilibaculum sp. | reverse complement strand
GAGATGATTTTAATAATAGCTTATTTTACCACTTAGATAAAACCAACATTGATGATATTGAAAACTTTACAAAATATTTTTAATATTTTGATAAAAAATATAAATATTTAAAAGATGAAATGAAAGATAAGTATAAAGAGTTTGAATTTATTCCTTTTGTTATGTGGAATAAATCATTTCAAGTACCTAGCGATACAATTAAAATTGAA
Organism: Labilibaculum sp.; assembly: GCA_016743925.1. GTDB lineage: Bacteria > Bacteroidota > Bacteroidia > Bacteroidales > Marinifilaceae > Labilibaculum. The sequence goes on along the minus strand of JADGFH010001138.1, from coordinate 1,414 downwards.
AAAACCACTATTGAAAACACAATGACAATTAACAAGGAACAATAATGAAAATAATATTAATACTTTTAATCTCAAGCATTTTAGCTTTAGCAGAATTGTCTAATGTAGATAATGACTTTATCAAATTTAGCCAGGACTATATTAGTAAACAAACTACTAATGTTAGACGAGCCGAAGAAACAAATAAAATTATGAATCCTAAAATAATTTCTTATTTACAAGATAATACTTTTACAGAGAGCTGGTACACTACTGAACTTGAAAAAGCATTTGAAGAAGCTAATAAAATACTTAATGATGAAATTAATAATAATGCAGATACTCAAATTCAACAGATTGACAATGACAATACATTAGATGAAGATGAAAAGCATAGTCAAATTATAGCAGTTAATCAAGATAGAAACGATTCTATAGAACAAAACAATGATGATACAGTAAAGGCTCAACAAAGTAGTATAAGTGGTTTTTCTTGTTTATGTTCAGCTTCGCTTAATTCTGCATTTAAAAAGTTTGATAAATACTATACTAATAATCTAGCTGAGCTACAAGAGCAGTTAAATAAATTAAAAAGTAATATCAAAACAAATTATAAAACACTTGAGAGTAATTTTGTAGAACTTGACAATACTAATGTATTATTAGAAGATAGTATTATTGAAATAAAACAAAGTGAAAAATATACAACTAAAAGCAATAATCATTTATACTAAAAAAGGTAGAATAATGAAATTCTACCTTTTAAAACATCTAATAATACCTATTACTATATAGGACAACTTCTTCCATTCATTATTTGATGAGAAGCTTCAGTTTCATTCATTAGTCTTTCATCTTCTAAATCCATTTTATCAAATTCATCTATTTGAGTGGGTTACTATGCTACATAAGAACGGGTAAATAAAGTGTAGCTTTACCAGTTAATTTAAAATTTCTTATGTGTCCAGCAATTTTAGTGTCTTGCATTAATCCGTGTATGTGTGTGTTAGTACCAAGCAATGTTAATGTCTTTGACTTTGTTACAGTATCATATATACCTACTAAAATAACTTCTTGATTATAAGACATTTCTTTTTTGTGATATGTTTTTGTTTTTAAACTCCATTCTAAACTTTCTGCAAAACCTTTTATTTTAAAAGGTATTCGTAATTTAGAACCACAACCGTTCTCTCTTGACAAATTACCTAATAATGTATTGAGCTTATCCATAGAACCAATATCTTTTAACTCTATTATTTTCCATTTATTATTTGAAGCTATATTAAATAATGAAAAATTATCTCTTATTGTTATATCTTTTCTCATTGTAACATTTCCAAAATTATCAGGAGTTGAAAAATAAGTAACTCCATCAATGATACTAACTTCTGATAATTTATTTCCTGTTGTTCCAAATCCAATAGAAGTATTATTA
>JADGFH010000417.1 GCA_016743925.1 Labilibaculum sp. | reverse complement strand
CCCATGCATCAGTTGCCGCATATCTCAATTGACCACAGCTCAATTCTTCAGCCTCCCAATTGGATACCTGCTGACGTTTAGAAATTCTAAAATTCAAAACAATAGCAGATAGTTTCTTTAAAGAAAAACTTTCAATCCCAAATTTTGAAACATACTCTTGTAATTCAAGAAATCCGTTTGCATCAAAATCAGTAAGCTTTTGTAATCCTCTAATATCATCTTTTATTGCCGCTCCAACTTTCATGATTTGCGGATCGGCCAATAAATCGACCAATTGCTGAGGAAATCCAATTTTATTAATTCTAAAAAGAAAGGTTCTAGAATTTGCAGCAAGTTGCAACAAAGCAACATCATTTACTCTTCCTTTTTTAAAGGACGGTCGAGTTTCAGTATCAAATCCAAGAATTGGATATTGTTTCAGGTACTCAACAGCCTCTTGAAGCTCCTCTCCCTGATCAACCAAAATAATTTCCCCTTCGAAAGCCTGTAATGGCATTTCGTTTACTTCTTCTTTTGTAATTGATTTCTGAAATGATAACATCTATACTCTTTTTCTGAGGGAAACATGAATTTATTTCCCTAGTCTACTAGTCTTCTCCCCACTCTTTTTTTCGTTGTGAAAAAATAGAATTACTTAAGTCAATTTCATTTAAATTTGAGGCATCAGATGGATCAATATCTTCATCAAAATTTTCTTGTCTTGCGACCAAATTATGAATTGTACGCAACGAATTTACTAAATTTTGTCCCCAATTCTGGTAGAAATTATTATTTAGATCCCACAAAGCTTCATTCATCACATCCATATTTCCAATTCTGTAAGAAGTAAGGAAATCTTTAAGATCTTGGTAAATATCAGCAAAATTTTCTGAAATGGAAGCTATTACAGGTGTTTCACTGTATTCCATATCTTCCTCAAATACTTCTAAATATTGATCATGTGCTCCCATTTTTGTTTGCACCGATGAATGGATAAACTCCCAATCTGCTTCAGCTACAAATTTCTCAACCTCCTCTTCTAATTCACTTTCATTTTTTGGCAATAAGCATGCCTTTAAATAAACCAGAGGTAATAGTTTCTGCGCAGTCTCAACAAACTCAATTTTTGAAATTTTTGCACAGGTTTCTAATAATAAACAAAACTCATTTGCTACGGTAACAAACTCGATTACATTTTTCGAATAAACGACATGATCAAACTTCTCTTCCATCTTCTATTTTTACTGTCCAAATGCAAAAATAACAAGATTTTACAAATATTTGGCAGAATAATAAGATACTACTTCACACAATCTGTAAAATTAAAGCTATTTATTACGAAAGCCAACGAAGTTTGTTACCATCCAGAGATTCTATTTCTTCATTATCTTTTAAGAAACGAATAACCTCTAACACCCTTTCCTCAGAATGTGTCGATTTTTCTATTAGCTTATTTACGCTTAAACTTTCAGCCCCAAGAATAGACACAATTTCTTCATATATTTCCTTATACTCCGCCTTAGTCAGACCTTTTTCTTCGGCCTCATTACAAATATCACAGAAACCACACGCCGGCGCATTGACTTGCCCAAAATATTCCAATAAAAATTTAGAACGACAAGTTGTCGTTGTCTCCGCATAATTAATTACAGAATTAATTTTTAAGCTTAAATTATCTTTTCTATCCTGGTAAACCTCTTTCGTTAATTTGATAAAATTAAGTGGTAAACGTTCTTGCGTATAGATAAGATAAGGTGTTTTTTTCCGAGGAATGTATTGAATCACCTTATATTTAGAGAGCTCTTTAAGATATTTCGAAATTATCTCTTTCGTGGTGTTCGTTCTTTTTGCAAGCAAATCGATATTTAAGGGTACAAAATCAGTAAATAACCCCGTGTAAGATCGAAGCAGCATCTTAATAAATGCATCAAAATCTTTATTGGTTACCTGAAACTTGTACAAGTCATCTCTTTCAACTCGGAAATGAATTCTTGACTCATGCTCCAAATCATCTGTTATTTCAAGATAACCTGCTCTTTGCAATATCTTTAAACTATTGAATGCTTGCAATACATTATACTTAAAATTCTGACAGAACAAGCCCAAGTCGAAATCGAAAACAGCATCCCTTCCAGCTCCTTCGGCAACTTGCAAAAAATTCCCAACCGATTGATAAACTCTTTTAACCAAATCCGGTTCTGGGAAAGACGTTGATATTCGTTTTTTCAATTGTACCCGATCAGGTTTAGAATACAACATTACCGCATAAGCCTTTTCGCCATCGCGACCAGCACGACCAGCTTCCTGAAAATAAGCCTCAAGAGAATCTGGCAAATCCATATGCACTACGGTTCTAACATCCGATTTATCGATTCCCATTCCAAAGGCATTAGTAGCAACCATAACCTGTACAATTCCCTTCTTCCACCTATCTTGGCGTAGATCTTTTAATTCATTTTTAAGGCCTGCATGATAAAATTCGGCTTTTATTCCATTTGTCTTTAGAAATTCTGCCAACTCTTTGCATTTCTTTCTGCTCCGAACATATACAACAGAACTTCCTTTTTGCTTGGTTAATATCTTTAACAAATAACGTCTTTTGTCTTCTATTTCACGAACCAGATACACAAGATTTTCTCGTTCGAAACTCTTTCTAAAAACATTTTTTTTAGAAAATTTCAACCTCTCTTGAATATCCTCAACAACTTCTGTAGTGGCTGTTGCCGTTAATGCTAACACAGGTACATTGGGCAATAAATCCCTAAGTTCAGTTATTTTAAGGTAAGATGGTCTAAAATCATAACCCCATTGCGAAATACAATGCGATTCATCCACAGCAATCAAACAAACGTTCATTTGCTTCAGTTTCTTCTGAAAAATATCCGATCGAATTCGTTCTGGAGAAATGTATAAAAATTTAATCCCACCAAATAAACACTTATCTAGAATAATTTCAATCTCCCGAGCATACAAACCAGAATACAGCAGTTCAGCTTTAATTCCCTTTTCCTTTAAGTTTTGAACCTGATCTTTCATTAATGCTACCAAAGGAGACACAACAATGCAGATCCCTTCCATGGCAAGTGTAGGAACCTGAAATGTTAAAGACTTCCCACCTCCTGTTGGCATCAATCCTAAGGTATCCTTTCCATCCGCAACAGATTTGATTATCTTATCCTGTAAAGGACGAAAACCTTCATATCCCCAATATTTTTTTAGAACTTCATTAAATCGATCCATCCTATTGAAATACACTTATTTTAAACTAAAATAACTTCATAATAAAATAAAAAAACTAATTAAAAATAGTAACTTTTAAATAGAATCGGCGAATTAACACTTTTTAGATTTTTGAACAATATCGGTTCCACTATTTTTTTGTAATTTCGCATGCAATTTAATTCTAAAATCATTGCAAAATGTCATTTTTATCTGAATAAATTATTTGTGACGACTTAAATTATTCTGCTAATATTAATGTATTACACTTTGCAAAACCTAGAACAGGTAAGTACATCTGATGTTTCAAGCATAGCTGCTAATTACAGCTTATCATTTTTTCATGTTTCAATGAATAATTTAAATTCGTTAAATGAGAAGAGTATTATTTTATCTATTGATATTTTATAGTTGTCAATTGGCAAGCTTTGGACAAAGTAATCCGAAGGATACTCTTTTTACGATAAATGATACCGCCTATTCATCGGAACAATTTCTAAACTTTTACAAAAATCACCACTTAGCAGATCATAACGACGGTCGATTCTCAACGAAAGAAATGTTAGATCGATTCATTCTTTTTCAACTAAAAGTAAGAGCAGCTAAAAAAAACAATATTGACAAACGAGAGGAAGTACAAAAAGATTTACAAATCTACTCAGACATTGCGTTTAATGCTTTCCTTTACCCAAGCATAATTACCGAAGATAAAATTATTGAGGCATTTGAACGTATTCAACATTATATCAAGGTAAGACACATTTTAGTGAAAATAAACAGGCATGCAACTCCAAAAGATACGCTTGCGGCCTATAACGAAGCTAAGAAAATTCAGAAATATCTTGTAAAAGGGAAAAGATTCGAAAAAATAGCTCAAAAGCATTCTGATGATCAATTTGTAAAAAACAACCATGGAGAAATAGGTTATTTCACGGCATTTAACATGGATTATTCTTTTGAATCGGCTGCCTACCAGCAAAAAATAAAAGAATATTCTAAACCGATTAGAACACAATATGGTTATCATATCATACAAGTGATGGACAAAATTCCAAATCCTGGAAAAGTGAAAATCAGACACATACTGCTTGAATTCAACAAACATAATATCCTCCAAACGAAACAACAAATAGATTCTATTCATTCTGCACTCAGAAAAGAAAATCAATTTGAAAAATTGGCTAAAAAACATTCTACTGACAGAAAATCGGCTAAATCAGGAGGGATGTTGCCGTGGTTTGGATTATTTGAAACGCATCCTCAAATAGAAAAAGCAGCATTCCAATTAAAGGTGAAAAACGAAATATCGGAACCTGTAAAAACAGAATTTGGCTATCACATATTACAATTAGTAAACCGTAAAAATTATTCCACATTAGAAGAATGTAAAGAAGAAATAAGCCAATTAATTTCACGAGATAATCGATCAAAACCTAACTCAGGTAAGCTTTTATCCAATATTAAAAAGGAATATCAATTTAAAGAAAACAGAGAACTACTGTCTAACTTTTACTCCATTTTAGATTATGCGTACGCTGATTTATGGGAGCCATTGTTTATTATTGGAGGGATTGAATATTCACAGGAAGATTTTGCAGCATATTTAAGTCAACAGGCGTCAAAAGATATTTATGAAAATTTCATAGAATACATTAACCGAGTTTACGATAATTTCTCAAACAATAGTATCTTAGCCTTTTACAAAAAAGAGTTGCTTGAGAACAATTCTGACTTGAAAATTCTGATTCAGAATTACAAAAATGAAATACTTGTTAAAAACATTACAAAACAAAAAGTATGGTTCCCTGCGACAAATAGCCAATTTAATTTGTTGGAATTTTATCAGAAAAACAGAAATAAATATGATAAAAATGTCGATTTCGAAAACCTAAAATTTAATGTAGTTGCAGACTACAAAGCGCATTTAAAAGCAGATTGGGAACGAAATTTACGTTCAGAATATAAAATTGAAATATCACAATCGACATTAAACAAAATTGTACAAAAATAAGATGACCAAATATTCGCTACTACTATTATTTATAGTAATATTTTATTCATGCGAAACGAATAAAACGAAAAACGACAAACCTGTTGCTAAAGTGAAGGATAAGGTTTTATACCTGAGCTCTATTCAAGAGGTAATACCTAATGAAACAAACAAGGAAGACAGTACTTTGATCGCCGAAAACTACATCCATCAATGGATTAAAAGACAACTTATTATCTCTAGAGCGGAACTTAACTTGACCGATAAAGACAAAGATGTAAGCAAAATGGTTGAAGATTATCGCTCATCCTTAATCATTCACAAATATCAACAACAGTTAATTGAACAAAAAATTGACACCCTTGTAAGTCAATTTGATATTGATAATTATTACAAAAACTACTCAGCCAATTTTATTCTAAGTAGGAACATTATCAAAGCTTTATATATTAAAG
>JADGFH010000416.1 GCA_016743925.1 Labilibaculum sp. | reverse complement strand
ACAGGAACAATACTTGTAGGAGATTTTACAAAATTTTTAGTTTTGTGTTTTGTCATCAGTATAAACCGATTTTTAAGTAAAACATGTAAAATAATAATTTCAAAGAGAGAAAATTGGCTTTGTCGAAAAGCAACATAAGATTAGTGTTAGTTCAAAATAATAATTATACTTTGGCTGTTGAATTAAAAATCAATTAAACCAATTAATTTATGACTGTATTAGGAATTATTATTGTAATCGTAGGCTTAGTCCTACTTCTTCTGAAACCATTCTTGGTTAGTAAATCACAATCATTTTCAAAATTAACATCAAAATTTTCTTTAGGCGTTATTGCCGGTGGTGTATTTATGATTGTTATGCCTTTCATGTTTTTTTGGGCAGAACCAGGCTATCAGTATTTCGTTGTCTACCCGAATGGAGCTAAGGATGCTGTAATGACTGAAGGTATTAAGTGGAGAGGGTTTGCAAAAATCATACCATGGCAAAAGTATATCGATGTAAAAGTGGTGAGTAAAGGTGAAAGAAGAGATGATATTGAAGGAGTAATGAATCCTATTCCAATTCGATTTATCGATCAGGTAACTGCATCTGCAAAATTGTCAACACGTTTTCAGTTGCCTACAGATAAAGAATCTTTTATTGAGATGGCTATTGAATTTAGATCTTTGCAAAATTTAGCTAATAACACATTAATTCCAACGGTTCGAGAAGTAGTTTCAAATACAGGCTACATGTTTGCTGCTCAGGATTATATTTCAGGATCGGCTTCCGATTTTAGAGTTGCAGTGGAAGATCAATTAAAGGATGGAGCGTATAGTGTAGAGAAATTAGAATATCGTGATACAATTGTTTCGGCTATAGAAGATAGTAGTCGCGAAGTTAAAGAAATCCAAACTCGATACGAGGTTAAAAAGAGAAGAGACGAAAGTGGTAAACTAATTCGAATTCCACATGATATCAATGAAAATAAAATTATTGTTGCTCAGGTTATTGTAGATGATGTAATTTTGGAAGAAGTCTTTAAAAAGAGACTAGAAGCACAAAGAGATGAGTCGGCAAAAAGACAATTAGAGCAGCAAAAAATTAAAACAGCAAGAGATGCTCAGGCTCGTATTGTAGCTGAAGGAGAACGTGATAAAGCTGGTGAGCGTGTAACCCAGGAAAAGGAACAAGTAAAAGCACTGATATCTATCGAAACGAAGCTTAAGCAAGAGGAGACCAACAAAAGGTTAGCTGCAATTTCTCTTGAAACAGAGAAGTTAAAATCGGCTGCTAAAAAGGTTGCTGCAGATGCAGAATCATATCAAAATGCCAAGCTTGTATCTGCAGGTTTAACACCTCAGGAAAGAGCTCAAATAGAAAAGGAAATTGCAATTGGGGTAGCAAAAGAAATTGCTAAGATTAAGTTTCCTGATGTCATGATTACTGGTGAGGGAGGAAGTAAAGGTAAAATGCCTTTGGAATCGTTAATTGGGGCAGCAATGGCAAAGCAGCTTTTAGATACCAAATTGAAGAAATAGTTTGTTTTTAGTTTAATAGTTTTAGTTGTAAGAAGTCTGTATGAATTTTTCATGCAGGCTTTTTTTTGGTTAAGCTAATGGATCTTTTCCAATTTTGAATATTGCAAACCATTGCAGTGAATTTCAGTCACAATTAAGGTATTATTTTGAGCGATTGTGCATTATTTCTATTTCTTTGTTTGTAATTTAAGAAAGAAAATAGATTTATAATTCTAAAATATAATCAAATGTCTTCTACTGATTTAAAAGCTAAATGGCTTGAAAACTATAAAACAGCACCAGCCCAATTAGAGAAAATGGGTAAAATAAATGGCCTAATTAGTGCATTTAATGCAAATGTTGATGCAGTGATTAAGGTAAGTGGGGAAGGAATTCAAAAATTGGTTGTCGATAACAATCTAAACATCGATTCGATTCTTAAGGATGGTGAGAGAAGTATTCGTACCAACGAGGATGCCATTAGAGGATTTTTAAATTGTTTTAAGAATGGTATTGCAGAAGAATGGTTGATAGAAGATGTTAACGTGTTTGAGTGGCTGAATAAAAATGTTGGCTACGACAAAATGCAAATGGGCGGCCAAGGTGGTATTGTTGCCAATGTAATGGCCATTTGTGGGGTAAAGCAAGTTTATGTTCATTGTGCATCTGCGCCTAAAGAACAAGGTCAATTATTTTTAGATCTTCCAAACTTGGTAACAACAAATGCACATGGAGAGTTAGAGCAAGCCTTTACCGTTAATCGTGCTGGCGAAAATGCACTTATTCATTGGATTATTGAATTTGATAAAGGAGATCAACTTAGCATTAATGGTGAAACATTCACTTGTCCGAAAGCAAATAGATTTATTGCAACCTACGATCCTTTAAATTTTAAATTGCATGTCGATGAGAATTTCGATAAGCGCATGTCGAATAAAGATATTAATCCAGAATACATTATTCTTTCCGGATATCAAATGCTACATGAAGAATTGGCCGACGGAACAAGAGGAGCTGATCGCATTGATGAATCTAAAGAAATGATTGCTAGATGGAGAAAATCATGTCCTGATAATTTGTTACACCTCGAGGTTGCTTCAACGCAAGATAAAGTGGTGAGAAAACATTTGATCGATAGCTTGGTAGAAAGTGTTGATAGTTTAGGTTTTAATGAGCGTGAGTTAATCGATATTCTAGAAGTAATTGGGGAAGATGAGTTAGCTGCTAAATGTGAGGCAAAGACGAATTCGTCCAACTTGTTCGAAGGAATGTTGAAAATATATGAATACACAAAATGTCCGCGAATGCAATTGCATATGTTTGGATTGTATGTGACCTTACAAGAAAAGGGATTTAAAGTTACTCCTCTACAAAACCGTGATGGTATGCAATTAGCAGCAACTGTTGCTGCAGCTAAGGCTGGTACAGGAGCAATCAATACTAAAGATGTGTTGATGTGGGCTAAAGATCATAAAGTCTCAGATGTTGGTTTAGGTGAACTGGAAGCTTTATCTGAAAAAGTAAAAGAGCTATTAGGAGAAAACGATCTAATGAGTACTGGTACTTTTACCGATGAAAAATTTGAAGTGATTGCAGTACCAACAATATTAATTGATAAGCCTGTTACTTTGGTTGGAATGGGAGATACCATATCTTCGATTTCTTTGGTAGGAGCAAGATAGTAAGGTCAGAATAAAAAAAAGAGCCCCGATGGTTAAGTCGGGGCTTTAATTTGAACCATTTGTGTGGAATAGTTCTAATCTACTAACTAACTAATCTATGCTCATCGAATAAGGAACAAATTTTGGATTTGTTCCCCATGTTTTATTTGGTCTGTCACCCATTTCTAGCAGAATCTTTGCACCATTTATGATATCAGCGTGTTTGAAATAGGGGCCGTTTAATTCTTTTCCATTTAAGCTTGCCGATTGAATGTATTTATTTTTATCGGAGCAGTTGTTGGCTATAATTTCTAATTTCTTGTTATTCGCTAAATCAATTGTGATTTCCTCAAATATTGGACTCCCAATATTGTATTCTGGCACACCTGGCGTTACAGGGTAAAAACCCATTGCTGAAAAAACATAGAAAGCAGATATACCACCACCATCTTCATCGCCACAAATACCGAAAGGTGAATTTGTGAACCAAACATCCATTAGATAACGAATTCTTTTTTGAGTTTTCCAAGGAGCTCCAGCGTAATTGTATAAATAAGGTATGTGTAAACTTGGTTCATTTCCCATTACAAATTGGCCTGTTAAACCAGTAGCATCTGGAAAAATATCCCAATAATCCCATTTTGGAATTCCGAATGGTTCTACAAATAATTGATCCAGTTTGGTGTTGAAACTTTCATTTCCGCCCATCAACTTAATCAATCCAGCAACATCATGCTGAATGTCCCATGTGTAGGTCCATGAATTGTTTTCAGCAAAGTAAGCTCTACCTCCTAAGCCTCCAGATAACTTCGGGTCAAATGGTCTAATCCATTCTCCGTCTGCCGATTTTGGTGCCATAAAACCAATTTCCGAATCGAAATGATTTTTATAGTTATTGGACTTCTTTGAAAACAGTTTGTAATCGTCTTTTTTATTTAAATCTTTTGCCAATTGAGCAATGCACCAATCATCGTAAGAATGTCCTAAGGTTAGTGCCACCGCTTGGCGTTTCTCCCAATGATGAACTTTTTTAACCCATTCTTTTTCTCCAATTTTCAACGCAGGGAAAAAGCCATTTTCATGATAAAAGGTATCCAATTCGGTTGCTGGTCCATTTTTCCATGGAAGCATGGTCGCTTCTAATTCATTCTTTTTAAGACCCTCAAATGCTTTTTCAATATCAAATCCACGCAGCCCTTTAAAATAAGCATCCGTAATTATTGATGCTGCATGGTTTCCATTCATACAAGTATGATCTCCTGTGAAAAGAGGGAAGGATGGCATCCAACCTCCTTGTTCGTACATTTTAACGTAAGAATTGATCTTTTTGGCTTGATTTTCAGGATCGATTAATAACATTAAAGGATGTGTCGCTCTATAGGTATCCCAAACCCAGTCGTCAACAAAAAAATCAACACCTTGGTCATCATGTATTTTCTGATCGTAATTACTAAAATACTTGCCATTTTCAGAGATATTAACCATTCTCTCATAGCATCTGTAAAGGGCAGTGTAAAAAACGACCTTTTGATTATCGCTTCCACCTTTTATTTTAATTTTCGAAAGTGTTTGGTTCCAAACCTCTTTGTGCTTTTCGTTTTGCTTATCGAAATTCCAACTTGGTATTTCGGTATTTAAATGTTTCTCTGCTTCATCGCTAGAAATGTACGAAACGGCTATCTTTAAATGTAGGTCTTCAGCAGTATTGTCAAAACTTAGATAAGTACCGACTTCTTTACCAGTGATGGATTGCTTATTAGCGTCTAGTTGTTTCGAATCAAAGGTCCCATAAGAGGATAGCTTTTGATCAAATTTTGCAACAAAATAGACCTTTACAGGATGTTCTAAGCCCAATCCATCAACTTGGGTAATCATGTCGTAGCCTTTTATTAATTTGTCTTTGGCAGATACATTAATTGCACCCAAATTTCTGGTTTGCAAATAAAGAGTAGCAGGAGCCTTATCTGTAAAGCTAAATTTAGAAAAAGAAACATGCGCACTAGCGGTAAGCTCCAATTTAATATCCGAATCTTCCAATAAAACAGAATAACAATACGGACTAGCCTTTTCCATGTCATGATCGTAATCAGATTCCCAATCTTTAGGATTGTTGGAAACTGGATTTTGCGAAACCATGAATTTTCCAATTGTTCCTTTTCTATGCGAAACAATGGAAAAAGGGAAATGTGTAATTTTTGTACTTTGATATCCTTTTGGTTCTTTTGAAATACGCATCATACTATTTGGTAAATGCACTAACGGAAGTGTTGGTTCAAGCATATGACCAATTCCTCCAATATTTGGATTCACGTAATCAACAACACTTTCTTGAGCAAAAAGCGTAAATGAGAATAGTAGGGGCAAAATTAGTAGCGGCAGTCTCTTCATTTGTTATTTTCTGATAAATTATGCTGACAAAAATAGCTTTGAGCAATTAATTTTAATTTAATTGTCGATTAACACGTTCAAATAAAGTAGTAATC